>CAYHWX010000031.1:0-35279 GCA_964360245.1 uncultured Vicingus sp. | reverse complement strand
ATCTACTATGTTTTCCAAATTTCAAGTATGTCCGATAATTCATTTGTTGTAAAGGCGGAAAATCTTTTTGATTCAAACCCTTCTTGAAATTTATACTTAGCTAATCGTGTTTGAAGATTAACCACTGAAATCTGTGATTGTATTTTGTGTGTTAGATAACTATCCAAACCTTTGAAATTCGAACCGTCGGTAAGCAGATTATTTGAATAGAAAACACCAACTAAAATATTTTTTTTGTTGTTCAGCAATCTTGTGTTTCCAGTCAAGAATTTTAACCGCTTGACTAAAATCTTTCTCGCTTTCTTCTCGTTTACTTTTGCATAGTTAAGATAAGAATCAATAACTAAATCAATTCTATGTTTGTATCTGGCTATTTTGTTGGTTGTCAATTTCAGTTTTATAGAACCATTACCAAACTGAATTTGATATCCCAAATATTCAAGGTTACACGATGTTGGAGTATCAATTAAATCAAATGATTTGGTTTTGATTTTGTTTCTTGTAAGAGAAAATTTAGTTTCAATTATTTTGTCAATCTCTATTAAATAATCTCGGCTGTCTTTGGTTGAAATAGGAGTAAAGACAATAATAATGTCGTCCACATACCTTGCATAATAGCTTACTGTTGGAATTGATTTTATTTGTTTGTCAATATCACGCATATACAACTCTGCTAAGTACGCACTCACACCAACTCCTCTTGGTAATCCTTTGTCACGGACTGATAATCTTTTATACTCATTGAGAATTTGAAAAAGAATTTTTTTGGAATAGAAAGTCAATAAGTTTTCCTCATTGAGCTTTTGTAAAAGTATATCGTGAGGAATACTTTCGTAAAATTCCTGTATGTCAGTTCTGATAACATACTTCGGAAAATTATCGTCTAACAATCCTTTTATTTGGCTCACAATAGCAAACCTGTTTGCTTGCTTTACTTTGTATAGCTTTCTGAAATTATACTGTATTTGTTTTAATGCAAAGAAGTATTCGGGTTTGTTCTCAATTTTATAAACGGGCTTGTCAGTGATGTCATCATCTTTTGTCAGCT
Source organism: uncultured Vicingus sp. (assembly GCA_964360245.1). Lineage (GTDB taxonomy): Bacteria > Bacteroidota > Bacteroidia > Flavobacteriales_E > Vicingaceae. Next base: position 34,231 of record CAYHWX010000031.1, on the reverse strand, counting down.
TAATTCTAAACTTATCATTGACCACAATGTCGCTTATTTTTTGTAGTTCAATTCTTAGCTGTTCCTCCTTTTTTTCTTTTAGCTTCTCTTTCTTCTCGTTGGTTTCCTTTCTGAAAGTTTCAAACTCTTCGGCTGAAACCTTGTTCTTTTTGTCTCTGATTTCTGTGTTGCACTTTTTTATTTCCTCGGTTACTTTTCCAATGTCATGAAAATACTCACCTTCAAGATACACACCTTTCCTATTCTCGTAATCAAGAATTTTTCTAAAATTTTCTGCTGAAAAGGATTGGTCTAACATAGTTACAATGTTAATGTCGGGTTGGGCAATATCAAATGTGGTGCAACTGTGTTGGCTTGTGGGTGGGGTTGCACCTCTTTTGATTTTGCTGAAGCGTTGGCTTTATTTCTCATTTGTCTGTCCGTATAATATTAGCACTGTCGGTTGGTCATAGGGTGACGCATAACTTGTTTATATCCGATACAAACCTTCGTATATCTGCCCAATTTTGGGTAGATAACCGAAAAAGTGTTTCGGTTTATTCATTTTCAAATATAACTAAAAAACAGTTACTACAAATCATCATCCGTCAGCTGACGGATTTATGTTATGTAAATTATATGCCCTCACATGATTTTAAATTTCTGTTATACCATCAGTTTAAAAATCAATCCAATAAATGTATTATTTTTAATTTAACTAGCAACCGAAAGCTAAAAGATAAATCTTATACCGAAACCAAATAGCTTTTCGGAAAATGAATACATTTTGGTTTCGAGTATTACTCCAACTAACTACCTTTTCTCCCGAAAAGCTACTAAGTTTGAGTATATTTACGAACTTTGCTAAAAATTTATCCATGAAACTATTAAAATATCATTTTACATTTTCTCTATTGCTCTTATTCTTGTTTAACAACTCTTTTGCTCAGGAACCAAAAAAAGATGTTTTAGTTACTTGCATCGGTTTTTATAACATCGAAAACTTGTTCGATACTATAGCAGACCCTGATACCACTAAAATTTTACAAGATGAGTTTACACCAAAAGGTAAAAGTGGGTGGACTTCGGAAAGATATAATGAAAAGCTCAATCACATGTCTAAAGTTATTGCTGAATTAGGAATAGAAGTTTCTCCTGATGGTGTGGCAATTTTAGGAGTTGCCGAGGTTGAAAACAGGGCGGTGTTAGAAGACTTAGTGAAGCAAGATGTTATTAAAAACAGAAATTATCAAATTGTACATTACGATTCTCCAGATAAAAGAGGCATTGATGTTGGTTTTATTTACAATCCCAACTATTTTAAAGTAACTTCTAGTAAAAGTATTTCTTTAAGAAGTATTGACACTACTTTTTTTACCAGAGACCAATTGTTGGTCAACGGTTATTTAAATGGAGAGCTAATTCATGTAATTGTTGCTCACTGGCCCTCCCGAAGTGGTGGAGAAAAAAAGAGCAGACCCAAAAGAGCAGCTGCTGCTAATTTGGGAAGAATTGTTATCGACTCTATTTTAGCCATAGAACCCAACGCCAAAATATTTTACATGGGCGATTTAAATGACGACCCCACCGATTCGAGCGTAAAAAATCAGCTAAAAACCGTAGCTCAAAAAGAAGAAGTGCCAAAAGATGTGCTTTTTAATCCTTTTGAAAGCTATTTTAAAAAAGGCATAGGAACCTTAGGCTACAATGATGCTTGGAATTTATTCGACCAAATAATGGTTTCTTCAGCTTTAACAGATTTGGATTATTCGACCTACAAATATTACAAAGCAACTATATTTAGCAAGCCATATTTAATAAACTCTTCGGGTCAATACAAAGGTTATCCACATCGAACTTTTGCCGGTGGTGCTTATGTGGGTGGTTATAGTGATCATTTTCCTGTATATTTGTTTTTAATTAAAGAAAAGAAGTAAGTTTAAAGTAGTCGGAAGACGGAAGTCCTGCCCGTACCGAAAAGGTACGTTCGGGCGGGTGGAAGACAGAAGTTGGAAGACCGAAGTTGGAAGACAGAAGTTGGAAGACAGAAGTTGGAAGACAGAAGTTGGAAGACAGAAGTCAATTAACAATTAACGAATAACTAAAAATGCGAAAAACAATTAAAATTTTAAGCATAGTAGTAATGCTAACTCTAAACTTTGAACTTTTAACTTTAAACTGTTCAGCTCAAGACACGTTGACTGTTTTGTCATACAACATTTTAAATTACCCGACTTCTAATCCTACTAAAGCGGATACGCTAAAACCTATCATAAAATACCTCCAACCCGATATTTTTATGATTACCGAATTAAATTCTTCGGCGGGAGCAACCACTATTTTAAATGATGCGTTAAATGTTGACGGCGTAACTTATTATCAAAAAGCAAACTATTTTAATGGTCCTGATACCGATAACATGCTGTATTACAATGCCAATAAATTATCGTTATACAGTCAGCACGAAATACCTACCACACTTCGAAATATTAGTGAGTATGTGCTCTATTACAATGGTTCGGCGTTGACTGCTGCTTCCGATACCGTTTTTATTTATTGTTACATGGCACACTTAAAAGCGAGTCAAGGTTATGAACAACAACGAAATCAGGAAGTAGTGCTATTAAAAAACTACATGGATACCAGAACCAACATCGAAAATGTGTTTTTAGGAGGAGATTTTAATTTATACACCAGTACCGAACCTGCATTTAATACCATTTTAAATGGAGGAAATGTGTTGTTGTTAGACCCTATTTCTTCATCAGGAAATTGGAACAGCAATTCTTCATTTGCAGGTATTCATACCCAAAGCACCAGATTAAATAGTTTGCCAGATGGTGGTTCTTATGGCGGAATGGACGACCGATTTGATTTTCTGTTTTTTACCAATGATTTACTAACAGGAGCCAACAAATTAACGTATGTCGCCAACTCCTACAAAGCTGTTGGCAACGATGGCAACCACTACAACAAATCCATTAATGCAACACCAACAAATAGTTCTGCTCCAGCCAATGTAATTGATGCGTTGTATTATATGTCGGACCATTTGCCAATTGTTTTAAAAGCTTACTTACCAGCCAATGTGAGTGTGAACGAAAACAATACAATTGTTGATTGGAAAGGATATTTTAGTCGTGGAAATTTTGTTTTTGAAGCGAATCAAACAGCATCAGAATTAAAAGTTGCTGTTTACAATGTGTTGGGTGAAATCATACAAAAATCTGTAATTTACCATCAAAACGAATTTTACTTGGATATGAAAAACCTAAAGCAGGGAATTTACTTGGTGAATGTTTCTTCAGAGTCGAAACAAGCATGTTTTAAGGTGATTAATTTTCGATAACATTAAAAATTACTTAAATTCTCGGCTATTATTTACAACTATTTTCTACTTTCACGCGTCTTTAAACAACTATAAAATTTAGTTTGAATATCTATTCTAAAAAACAACGATGGAAACTGCTGTTGGCAGGTGTTGCAGTAATAATTATTGTGGCTTCGCTGTGGTACACCAATAGTTTAGTTAAAAAAATTGCTTCCGACGAACGCGAAAAAGTTCAGTTGTGGGCTGAAGCCATCCAAAACAAAGCTTCCTTAGTAAATTATACAGGAGAACTTTTTCAGAAAATTGCAGACGAAGAAAGAAACAAAATTGAATTGTGGGCAGAAGCCAACAAACGAGCAGCGACATCAAACGACCATAACGATTTAACATTTTATTTAGACATTCTTTCTCGAAACACCACAATACCTGTAATTGTTATCGATAAAAACGACAACATCGTTAACAACAGAAACTTTGATATGAAGGCGGGAATTGATACTGCTCAATTTTTACAAGAACAGTTGGCGTTAATGAAAAGCAGTAACAACCAGCCAATTGATTTAATTTACCATATTCCAGGTTATACTTTTCAGCAAAAATTGTACTATAAAGACTCTAAAATTTTCTCTGAGCTAAAAATTGTTTTAGATGATTTAATAGAATCGTTTATCTCCGAAATAGTTATTAATTCGGCATCAGTTCCTGTTATTTATACTGATAGCACGCAAACTAATATCATAGAATATGGAAATTTAGAAGGAGGAAAAACAGGAATTAGTCAAACTTTTTTAGAAGCTACCATTGCAGAAATGCGTACTCAAAACGAACCCATAGCCATTACTATTAATAACCAAGCAACGAACTATATTTTTTATAAAGACTCTAAATTATTACAACAACTAAAGTATTACCCTTATTTTCAACTGCTCATCATCTCCTTGTTCCTACTAATTTCTTATTACTTGTTTAGCACTTCCCGAAAAGTAGAGCAAAATCAGGTTTGGGTAGGAATGGCTAAAGAAACAGCTCATCAATTAGGAACTCCGTTGTCGTCGTTAATGGCATGGGTAGAATATTTGAAATTAAAAAATATTGATGAAAATACCATCAACGAATTATCAAAAGACATTACTCGATTAGAAGTAATTACAGAGCGATTCTCAAAAATAGGTTCCGTTCCAAAATTAGAACTGGAAAGTCTAAACGAGGTTATCAACAATACTTTAGGCTATATAAAAGTAAGAATTTCAAAAAAAGTAAACATTACTTTTACTTCTCAAAATAATACGGAAATATTAGCAAAACTTAATCCTCCTTTGTTCAGTTGGGTATTAGAAAATTTAATAAAAAATGCTGTTGATGCCATGAAAGGGGAAGGAGATATTGCCATTTATATTATTGATCAAACTCAATTTGTTTATATAGATATTACGGATACTGGAACTGGAATACCAAGAGCCAAACAAAAAACTATTTTTGAACCGGGATATACTACCAAACAAAGAGGATGGGGATTGGGATTGTCGTTAGTAAAACGAATTATTGAAAATTACCATTCAGGTAAAATATTTGTTAAACAATCTGACGCTAATGGAACTACTTTTAGAATTGTGTTGAATAAATAGTTCACAGTCTTCAGTCATCAGTTCACAGTTCATAAAATCGTAAATCCAAAATAAAAGTACTTTCAACTTTATAAACTTTACAAACTTTTAACTCATTTGCCAGGCATCTACATTCATATCCCTTTTTGTAAACAAAGTTGCAGTTATTGCGATTTTCATTTTTCTACTTCTTTAAAGCACAAAACGGAAATGGTGAATGCAATTGTTAAAGAAATAGAAACACGAAAAAATCTAATCAGCAGTGTTGTTAATACCATTTATTTTGGAGGAGGAACACCATCCATATTAGCAATGGATGATTTGAAATTAATAACCGATGCAGTGTATAAAAATTATGATGTAGCAGAAAAAATAGAATTTACCATCGAATGTAATCCTGATGATTTATCGAAAGAAAAACTAACTCAATTAAAAATAGCAGGAGTCAATCGATTGAGCATTGGTGTGCAATCGTTTAATAATGAAGAGTTGCGTTTTTTTAATCGGGCACATACTGCTGCCGAAGCCGAAACAAGCATCAAGTTAAGTCAGGATGTTGGATTCGATAACATTACCATTGATTTGATTTATGGTTCTCCATTGCTTACCAATAAAAGCTGGTTGCAAAATTTAGGCAAAGTAAAGGAGTTCAATATTCCTCATCTTTCAGCATACAGTTTAACAGTAGAGCCAAAAACAGCTTTAGGACATCAAATCAATACTGGACAACTACCAGCTTTAAATGACGAAAAGACAATCGAACAATTTCAGATTTTAATGGAAGAAACAAAAAAGATGGGATTAACACAATATGAGATTTCTAATTTTGGAAAAGAAGGTTATTATTCCCAACACAACAGTAATTATTGGAAAGGAGAAGAATATTTAGGTTTTGGACCTTCTGCTCATTCTTACATTAAATCTCCCCCTCTAAAAAGAGGGGTTAGGGGTGTGTTTTTTAATGATAAACGATGTTGGAATGTAGCCAACAACATAAAATACATCAAAGCATTAACAGAAAGGGGTAGTTATTTTGAGGAAGAAACAATTGATGAAATTACCACTTACAATGAATACATTTTAACCCGATTAAGAACAATGTGGGGAGTTGATATTAATTACATTAAGACTAATTTTAACGAGGAAATAAATAGACATTTTAAACAGGAATTAAAACGGTATTTAAATTCTTCTTATCTTCATCAACTCAATAATAAAATTGTTTTAACAGAACAAGGTATATTAATGACCGATAAAATTACATCCGATTTATTTTATGTAAAATGATAGCAGAAATACAATACAATGGACATAACTATACAATTGATTTATCAAAACCATTAGATATTTCAATTCCTCTAAAAGCAGAAAAAAGCAATGTTACCGCCTATTACGTTGATGTTCCAAAATTTGAACCTGTAATGGCAAATGGATTTGTTGGAGCTGTTAATTTAGGTGGCTCGGTAAATTTTAACAACATTTTTTTTAACCCTCACGGAAACGGGACACATACCGAATGTGTTGGACATATTAGTAAAGAAAAATACACGATTAATCAATGTTTAAAAGAATTTTTCTTTTTGGCGAATGTGGTAAGTGTTACTCCAGAAAAAAAAGGAAATGATGCAGTTATTACTTTAGAACAAATCCAAAAAGTTTGGCAAAAAAATAAAGCAAAAGCAGTAGTGATAAGAACTTTGCCAAATCAATTAGAAAAGCTAACCAAACAATACACCAACCAAAATCCAGCATTTATCGATTACCGTGCAGTACAATTTTTAATTGACAATGGGGTGGAACATTTATTAATTGATACGCCATCGATTGATAAAGAAGAAGATGGTGGAGCACTTTTGGCTCATCGTACGTTTTGGGAATATCCAACAAACACGCAAACACAACGAACAATTACTGAACTAATTTTTGTTCCCGACCAAATAAAGGACGGTACTTATTTTTTAAATATACAAATAGCAAGTTTTGAAAATGATGCTTCGCCTAGCAAACCAATTTTGTACGCAATTTTACCCTGAAAAATAACTTAAAAATAGATTCTTCCAATTTTAATTTTGTTATTTTTGATATCTTAAAAGAATATTCCATTAAAGTAAAAAATAGCACTATGAAATAGCCACGTGCCGAAGCACACAAAAAGTGACGAAGATACATGGCGTATTCCATATGACATATAAAAAACACTAAATATCTGCATATGAAATTAGACGAACTAGACTTAAACATCTTAAAAAGATTACAAGAAAACGGAAAAATTACCAACCTACAATTATCAAAAGATATTGGATTATCACCTGCACCAACGCTAGAAAGGGTAAAAAAACTAGAAAATAGTGGTTTTATTTTAAGTTACCATGCTTTGGTAGATGAAGCAAAATTAGAATTGGGAATTTGTGCTTTTATGCAAATTTCATTAATCAGACAACGAGACAATGCTATTAATAACTTTATCGCTCAGATTAGTAAAATTGATGAAATTTTAGAATGTTATAATGTTACTGGGCAAGCAGATTATTTATTAAAAATAATGGTAAAAGACATCGCTGCTTTTGATGTGTTGGTGAAAGAAAAATTAACTCCTATTGAAGAAATTAGAAACATGCACTCGATGGTGGTTATCTCTAAAGACAAATATTCTAAAGTGCTTCCATATAATTATTAATGAACATTGAAGAATATAGAAACTATTGCATCTCCAAAAAAGGAGTAACCGAAAGTTTTCCTTTTGATGAAACAACGCTAGTTTTTAAAGTAATGGGTAAAATGTTTGCTTTAGCAGGAATAGCAGAGTTTAATTACATCAACTTAAAGTGCGAACCCTCCAAAGCAATCGAACTTCGTGAAGAGTACGAAGGAATTACTCCTGCTTACCACATGAGTAAAATACATTGGAACAGTGTTTCAACATTGGGCGATATTCCAAACCAATTGATTTATCAATTAATAGACGATTCCTACAATTTGGTAGTATCTTCGCTGACCAAGAAATTAAAAACAGAACTACAGCTACTATAAGATGAAAAGAATAATAGGATATTTTTTACAAGGATTATTATATTTAGTGCCTATTTCGGCAACCATTTATGTAGTTGTTAAAGCAGTAATGATGGTGGATAGTTGGGTGCATCTGAAAGTACCTGGTTTAGGGTTGTTAATTATAATAGTTGCTGTAACTCTTATTGGATATTTGGGCGGGACATTAATTGTTAAAAGGTTTTTTAGTTTAGAGAAATTAATCGAAAAAACCCCTCTCCTAAAAATAATTTATACTTCCGTAAAAGATTTACTTTCTGCTTTTGTGGGTAAGAAAAAAAGATTTACAGAACCAGTTTTGGTAAAAATGGAAGGTGGAGTAGAACGCATAGGTTTTATTACTCAAAAAGATTTAACACATTTAGGAATATCGGAAAACAAAATAGGAGTTTATATTCCTTTTTCTTATGCACTTACAGGAAATTTAATAATTGTCCCAAAAGAAAACGTTACCCCAATTCAAGGAAAATCGACCGACATCATGAAATTTATTATTTCCGGAGGAATTACTACAATGGATGAGGGGCATCAAGACTAATTAGAGCTGGACTTTAAAGTTGGCAGTTCTCAATCTTCAGTTGACAAAGGTCTTTGCAAAGTGTTGTTTTTTGCCAACTGCTGATTGTAGACTGCTGACTTGATTACAAAAAGCCATACATTATAGACAAACTCTAATTAGGTGTTTGCCATAATAGTCAACACTAAAATTCCACGGTCAGTATTTTGATAATCTAGTTCAACAGAAATGGATTCGTTAGCATTTTTCCATCGATAAAGGCTATTATCATTAGATGGAGTGCCAAATTTTGAACTAGTTATTTCGGTTTTAAATCCTTCTAGCACATTTAATGCATCTTCTTTTTTGGCAAAGTAACAATCTACTCCTATTTCCCAGCAACCCTTATCGTCAAACGAATAAGAAACCACATAACTATCATTATTGCCTATGGGGTATTCATACTCTATAAAATCAAATCCTTCTTTAACAATCTTTCCCTTCTCTTTTTGTCGAATTTCGTTAATCGTTGTATTCAAATCCAAAATTCGATTAGTAACGGTTTCGTTTTCACTTATTTGCTCATAATAAGAACCTTCATTTCCACATGAAATAACCAAAATTGAAGCAATAACAAAGAAAAAATAAAAAATAAAGGATTTCATAAAAAATGATTTTACCGATTCAAATATACATTTTTTATGTTTAAAATTCTATCCCACCAATAAATGATAAAAGTTTTAGATTTTGATATACTTTTGAGCATTGATGTTATTAAAATACAAATATCACATTTGGCTACACTTTGTTGTTCTCATCTTTGGATTAACAGGTGTGTTAGGAAAATTAATTTCAATAGAATCCTATTTATTGGTTTGGTATCGTTTAATAATTGCTCTTGCTGCAATTATCATCTATTTTGCATTTACCAAGTTTTCTTTAAAAATTACTAAAAAACAGTTATTAAAAATAGCATTGGTTGGTGTGATCATAGCGGCACATTGGCTTACTTTTTTTGAAGCAATAAAACAATCGAATGTTTCGGTTGCGTTAGTCTGTTTTTCGAGCAGCACCTTATTTACTTCGTTAATAGAACCGTTTTATTTTAAACGAAAAATTAAGGCTTATGAATTAATATTTGGAATCGTTATTATTCTTGGATTATATTTTATCTTCAGTTTTGAATTTAAGTATTTAATTGGAATGATGTTAAGTGTAATATCTGCTGTTCTTGCTTCTTGGTTTACGGTGTTGAATGGTATTTTAGTAAAAGAAACCAATGCCAAATCAATTTCATTTTACGAATTGTTGGGAGCATTTATAGTTGTTTCAATATATCTGTTGGTGGTTACTGGATCAGATTTTAGTCAATTTGCACTGCCAATTGAAGATGTAAAATGGCTACTAATTCTAGGAATCCTTTGCACTGCTTTTGCTTTTATTGTAAGTGTAGAGATTATGAAAAAAATATCTCCTTATACAGTAACCATGTCAGTTAATCTAGAACCTATTTATTCCATTATTTTAGCCTTATTAATTTGGCCAGAATCTGAAACGATGTCTTTTGGTTTTTATATAGGGACAACCATTGTTATTGCTACCCTATTTTTAAATGCTCTTTTTAAAAAAATAGCAACTAAAGAGAAGAAAGAGCTTCAATAAATTCTAATTTTTTTCTTCGTGAAACTTCAACTTTCGAATGGTCGCTCATTACTGCAAATCCACCTTCTCCTTTTATGTATTTTACCACATGTTGCAAATTTATTAAATGCGAACGATGTATCCGAACAAATGCCTCGTTGACTAACATGTCTTGATAATCGCCAATTGGTTTTGAAATTAATGTTGGTTTAGTAGTTTGTGTGGTGTACATATACGTGTAACTCCCGTCAGATTGAAACCGAATGATATCATTAATTTTTACAAAGTTTAATCCTTCTCCATCAGGAATGGCAATTTTTTGATGTGTTGTTTCTCCATTAATATTGTGGAGCAATGTCTTGAACTTATTATTCATCAAATCCTGATTGTTTTTTTTAGAGGTAAATCGATGAATTGCTTCGCTTAATTCTTTTGGGTCGATGGGTTTTAATAAATAATCCAACGCACTATATTTTATTGCTTTTATGGCGTACTGGTCGTAAGCAGTTGTAAAAATAACATCAAAATTGAGGGTTGGAATTTTTTCAAGCAATTCAAAACCTGTTCCACCAGGCATTTCAATGTCTAAAAAAACCAATTGTGGTTGTAAATTAATAATCGCTTCTTGTGCTGCTCCCATAGAATCTACTGTGGCAACAATAGCTATTTGAGGATGGTCTTTCAATAAGTCTGCTAAAGAATCCCGACATCCTTTTTCATCATCTACAATTATTGTTTTATACATAATTTAATATTTAATCTAGTGGAATAAATAATTCAATTCTTGTCCCTATTGCATTATTGTTAACTTCTAAATCAATAATATTAACATTGAGTTTACTGCTTTTTAAAGAGTTAATAATTTCTAGCCGCTCTTTGGTAATGCTCATGCCCAGCGATGTTTTGTTTTTCCGATAGTTTTCGGAAGGTTCTTTATTAATTTCCATTGCTTTTTTTCTTCCTATTCCATCATCTTCAATTTCACATTTCAGCAAGTTTTCATTCACCAACTTAAAAGTAATTTTTATTAACCCTATCCCTTTTTTGTGTGATATTCCATGCCAAATTGCATTTTCAACATAAGGCTGCAAAAGCATTGGTGGAATCTGCTCAAATTGAACATCAATCTCCTCCTCAACACTAATTTTATAGTCAAATTTGTTGGCAAGACGAAGTCTTTCCAAATCCATATAAAGTTCTAAAATTTCAATTTCATCTTTAATGGCAATTTTTTGTTTTTTGGTATTTTCTAAAGTTGCACGCATTAGTTTAGAAAATTTTGAAAGGTAAAACACAGCATCTTTACTGCTATTTTTGGTAATAAAACTTTGAATAGAGCTTAATGTATTAAAAATAAAATGAGGATTCATTTGTGAACGGAGTGCATGTAATTCCGATACCAATACTTTTCTTTTTTCTTCTTCAAGTAGTGAATCTCTCATCTGTTTCTTGCGGTTAACTATAAAAATTACAAACAAAATCATAGCAAGAAATAAGAAAACAATAGCAAAAATAAACCAGAAAGAAGTGTATAAAGGAGGATTAATTCGAAAAGTAATTACAGCAGGAACTTTACTCCAAAATCCACTATCATTCATGGCAAAAACTTTAAACGTGTAATTGCCTGAAGTAAGAGAGGTGTAATATATATTGGTGTTGGTTGAATAATTCCATTCTGTTTCTTTTCCTTCCAAGATGTATTTGTACTGTAATCCCGATTTTCCAGCAAAAACACCGCTAATGTTAATTTCTAGGTTATTTTCGTTGGGATGTAGTTCGTAATAATTCAAAACAACAGTGTCTATTCCGTTTATTTTTATATTATTAATGAATACAACTGGAGGTATAGAATCATTTTTTGAAATATCAGTTCTTATAATTTTAGAATTTTCATCTATTGTAGGAAGATCAGAATTAACAGCAACACTTTTTATTTTTTCAATCTTATTGTTGGTGGAAGAAAAAATATTAGGAGAATCATATTTCATTTGTATGGCTTTTCTTAATAGGAATATACCACTTCCTGAAGTCCCAAACCACATATTTTTGTTGGTATCTTCGGCAATAGAGATAACGGTTTTGTTGCCTAAATATCGGATAGAACTACTGGCGTTAAAGTTACCATCAGAAAAACAAATTGCTCCACCATTGTTGAGTGCAAACCAAACTTTATTTTCTGAATCCTGATATATTTGTTCAATGTTTTTTTCTAGAAATACTCTATTGATTATTTTGGTCGCATCAAAATGGATGGCTTCATATTGTCTAGTAAAAATGAAAGTGCCATCTTTTAACTTTAAAACATTGGTTTTGGAAAAGTTGATATTTTCTGCCAGTGGAATATAATAGGGACTTTCATTAAAATTGATGGCTAACTTTTTTTCGGTTGGATTGGCATTGTTTCCAGAAATTAATTGTTGACCGAATTGAGTAACATAATAAGAATATGCCCCTTGCAGTGTTATGGTTTTTATCTCTTCATTTTTTTGATCAACTTTTGTTAACCCACCTCCAATAACGGTACTTATCCAGAAAGTACTATCGTTATAAATAACGCTATTTATAATTTTATTGTTAAACCTTTTGCTCAATACTTGATTAAATGGTAAGGGAACGAGTTGGTTGTTTTTTAATTGATAAAACTCACCGTAAATAGACCATACGAATAATTGATTATCTACTTTAATAAACTTGGCTAAATTTTCATTAGCAACTACTTTTTTAATTTTATTATTTATGTTTTGATAGAGCCCTTCATTGGTGATGAACCAAATTTTATGTTGATATTCGATGATGTCGTTAAATTGAAGATAGGGATTGTCTGCTGCTTTTAAGTTTTCGAAAGATGGTTGCTGAGCAACAACAACTAGTTGAAAGCTAAGAAAAATGAGAAAAATAATATGTTGTAACCTGTTCAAGTTCAAATTTTAGGGTAAATTAGTTTTTTTGAACCAAAAATCCAACTATCACTTTTAATACGGTAGGTTTTAATTGATAAGTGGTTTATTTTTTAGCACTATACATTTCTCTAATAATTACCTTTTGTAATTCTCGTTTCAAAATTAAATCGGTTATTACTTCGTGTGTATCAGACTGTTCACTTTCCTTTAATTTTCGATTTAAAAATTCTTCATCAATGTCAATTCGGTACAACATAGCGAGTAATTTTGGATAATCGTCATTTAATAATTCATCGATAAGTGGTAAAATTTGATGATACAATTCGATATAAGGGGTTTCTGCTTTATTGTTAAAAGTAATTTCGAAACTAAAACAATTAAAATCTTTTTTAACTTGCTCTACCACTTTTTCTAATAAATCGGTTCGGTTGTAATAGGGAGATAATTCACTAAGTTTTGGGAGATTCATTTTATTTACTGATTAAGCTTTCAAAAATAAGTAAAAAAGGAGGTAAATAGTTTAATTTTAACGCAGAGGATTAGTGCTCAAATTTTGCAAAAGGAATTTATATGGTATCTCTTGTTCATGAACATACTCACAAAACAGAGGTTATCAAATGGGCTGTTTATTGATAAAGTTTAAAGAAAAAATTGGTTGTTAAACAGTCATGATGTCTTTTTCTTTTGCATCAATCAGTGCTTCAATTTTAGCACCATAAGTATTGGTTATTTTTTGAATAGAATCTTCTGCATCTTTAGCTAAATCTTCACTTAAACCAGCAATTTTTAATTTTTTAATTTCGTCATTAGCCTCTTTACGAGCATTTCGAATACCAACTTTTGCATCTTCGCCTTCAGCTTTAGCTTGTTTACTTAACTCTTTTCTTCTTTCTTCAGTTAAAGCCGGAATGTTGATTAAAATCATTTCGCCATTATTTTGTGGATTTAAACCAAGATTAGCACGAACAATTCCTTTTTCAATTTCTTCTAGCATAGATTTTTCCCAAGGTTGAACAGAAAGCGTTCTACCATCTAACGCATTAACATTAGCAACTTGATTGAGTGGAGTTAGAGCACCATAATAATCAACAACAACCCTGCTTAGCATTAAAGGATTAGCTTTACCTGCTCTAACTTTTTGCAGTTGAGCGTCTAAGTGTGCTAAAGCACTATCCATAGCTTCTTTAGCCGAATCTATTATAAAAGTTATTTCTTCGTTCATCGCTTTAAATTTAAAAAATAAAGATATCAAAAAAATTAAAATTCTACCAAAGTTCCTACATTAGTTTCTTGATTAACTACCTTTATTAGGTTGCCAGAAGTATTCATGTCGAAAACAATGATGGGTAATTTATTTTCATTACAAAGAGTAAAGGCTGTCATATCCATAATGTTAAGCCCTTTTTTATATACTTCATCGAAAGAAATAGTCTGGTATTTAGTTGCGGTAGCGTCTTTTTCGGGGTCAGAGGTATAGATGCCATCAACTCTTGTCCCTTTTAATATTACATCTGCTTCAATTTCAATTGCTCGTAAACAAGCGGCTGTATCGGTTGTAAAATAGGGGTTTCCAGTTCCTGCACCAAAAATAACTACGCGTCCTTTTTCTAAATGACGTACGGCTTTTCTCTTTATAAAAGGTTCTGCAATTTCTTTCATTTCAATTGCTGTTTGAAGTCTTGTATAAACACCTATTATTTCTAAAGCAGATTGTAATGCCATGCCATTAATTACTGTCGCTAACATACCCATATAATCACCTTGGGTTCTTTCCATTCCACCTTCTTCGGCTTGTATTCCTCTAAAAATATTTCCTCCACCAATAACTATTGCTACTTGCACTCCTTGGTTGACTACTTCTTTAATTTCTTTAGCATATTCAGCTATTCTGTTGTTGTCAATACCAAATTGTTTTTCGCCCATTAAAGCTTCACCACTTAATTTTAATAGAATTCTTTTGTAGGCCATAGTTTATAAATTTTATAGTAAAAAAAAAGAGAGAAATTAATTTCTCTCTTTTCAAAATAATAAGTTATCCTAACATTATTCGCTTAAAGTCGGTAACCGTTAATCCACTTTCAACTTCATTTAATATTTGACTAACAGTTTTTTTACCATCTCTAACGGATGCTTGGTTTAATAAAGTATTTTCTTTTAAATATTTTTTCAATTTACCTTCAGCAATTTTATCAACCATTTCTGCAGGTTTACCTTCTTGTAAAGCTATTTCTCTTCCTAATTGCATTTCATGGTCAATAGTAGCTTGGTCAACTGCATCTTCATTAATTGCGATAGGATTCATCGCTGCAATTTGCATGGCAACTTGTTTACCTGCTTCAATTATTATTTCGCCAGATTTATTTAAACCAACAATGGAGGCTAATTTATTTCCCGGATGGTTATATGCTACAGCTTGATTTGCTACAACAGTTTCGTATCCTGAAACTTCAATTTTTTCGCCAATAACCCCAGTTTGTTCAATAATTTTTTCTGCAATAGTTAACCCGTTGCCATCAAAACTTAATTTTTTTAACTCTTCTAATGAAGCAGGGTTATTTTTAATAGCAATATCTAAAATGGTATTAGCAAACTTTCCAAAGTCATCATTTTTTGCAACAAAATCAGTTTCGCAATTTACTACTATCATTACAGCTTTTTTACCATCACTGGTAGTTTTAGCGATAACTAACCCTTCGTTCGCATCTCTATCTCCTCTATTTGCTGCAACTTTTTGACCTTTTTTTCTAAGCACATCAATTGCTTTATCAAAATTTCCTTCTGCTTCGACTAAAGCATTTTTGCAATCCATCATTCCTGCACCGGTTTGCTTACGTAAATTATTAACGTCTGCTGCTGTAATATTTGACATTATAAATAGTTGTTTTGATTATTTTGTTTCTTCAGTAGTCTCTTCAGCTTCTACATTTATTTCTTTCTTAGGCTCTGATTTAGAACCATCTTTCACAGTTTCCCTTTCGGCTTTAACTTTTTCTTTATCTATTTTTCTTTCTGCTAAACCTTGTGATATATCTTTAATAATAATATCCATTATTTTTTCAATAGATCTAGTAGCATCATCATTTCCAGGTATAGCAAAATCAACTAAAGTAGGGTCAGAGTTGGTGTCAACAATCGCAAAAGTAGGAATTCCTAATTTTTTAGCTTCTGCTATTGCAATGTGCTCATTTAAAATATCTACAACAAAAATAGCAGAAGGTAATCTGGTAAGGTCAACAACACTACCTAAGTTTTTTTCTAGTTTTTGTCTTTGACGAGCAATTTGTAATCTTTCTCGTTTTGAAAGTGTTGCCATTGTACCATCTTCATTCATTTTATCAATAGAAGCCATTTTTCGAACGGCTTTTCTAATGGTAACAAAGTTGGTTAACATTCCACCAGGCCATCTTTCTGTAACATAAGGCATGTTAATGCTTTTTGCTTTTTCAGCGATAACGTTTTTTGCTTGTTTTTTGGTAGCAACGAACATTATTTTTTTTCCTGATTTGGCAATTTGTGTTAAGGCAGCTGAAGCCTCTTCTAATTTTGCTGCAGTTTTATGCAAATCAATAATATGAATTCCATTACGCTCCATAAAAATATAAGGAGCCATTTTAGGATTCCATTTTCTTCTTAGATGTCCAAAATGAACACCTGCATCCAATAATTCTTTAAAATCTACTTTTGACATTTTTTTAATTGTTTACATTCTTTAATAACCACAATCTTTAAGTAGTTAGCTAGGCTAAGTCTTAAAAATTTAGATACTAAACAATAATTTATATTAACGTTTACTAAATTGAAACTTCTTACGTGCTTTTGGTCGCCCTGGTTTTTTACGTTCCACCATTCTTGGATCTCTAGTTAACAAACTATCTTTTTTTAATTTTGGTCTGTTCTCTTCGTCAATCTTTACCAAAGCTCTTGCAATGGCATGTCTAACTGCTTCAGCTTGTCCAGTTACACCACCACCTGATACATTTACTTTAACATCATACGTTTTTGCAGTATTAGTAGCTTCAAAAGCTTGTTGTACTTTTCCTTGTAATACTGTTGTAGGAAAAAATACTTTGTAATCTTTTTTGTTGACAGTAACATTTCCTTTTCCTGCGGAAAGATATACTCTTGCTACTGCAGTTTTTCTTCTTCCTATTGCGTTAACTACTTCCATATCTCTTATTTAAGGTCGCTTAATTTAATTTCTTTTGGTTGTTGAGCTATTTGGTTATGTTCAGCTCCTTCATAAACATAAAGGTTATTAAACAATGCTCTTCCTAATTTGGTTTTAGGCAACATTCCTTTAACGGCTTTTTCAACCATAAAAGTTGGTTTTTTAGCCATTACTTCACTTGCTGTAGCAAATTTTTGACCACCAGGGTATCCAGAAAAAGTAACATATTTTTTGTCTTCCCATTTGTTACCTGTTAATTTAATTTTTTCGGCATTGATAACAATAACGTTATCACCACAATCGACATGAGGTGTGAAATCTGTTTTATGTTTTCCTCTTATTAGTCTAGCAACTTTAGATGCTAATCTTCCTAACGGCTCGTTTTGAGCGTCAACAAGCAACCAGTTTTTATTAACTGTAGCTGCATTTGCTGAAATTGTTTTAAAACTTAATGTGTCCACGTTTTTATTTTTTTAATCAATCTTATGTAGTACAAGATACCCCAATTTGGGGCTGCGAATTTAAGGTTTTTTTTTAATTCAACAACAATTATTGTGAATTAAATTAGCGATTGTTAGTTTATTTATTGAAAAAAGAAAAATTAGTTAAACAAAAAACCTCGAATATATTTCGAGGTTGATAAATCGATAATTCTAAATTCTTATTTTAGTGTTCTTTCTCTTTCCGCTTTTTTGGTATAATTTCTTTGCATGTTTAACCACCAAAAAAGTAAAACAAAAGCCGTTGTTATAATAATCCAATTGGGTATGTTTCCTAATTTTTCAAATTGAGAAAAAAACCAATAAAATGCGTCGCCTAGCGAATATATAAAATTTGTCATCGTGTAAATTATAAAAAACAAATGTAAAACTATTCTTCCAATAATAAAAAATTTGATTCAAAAAAAACAAATGAGATTTATTTTAAATAATACTATATTTTTGCATCCTAGATTTTTTTATCAAATCTATAGGATAAAAAAATAAGTTGATCATGTTTATAAGTGTATTTAAATCTAACCAAAAGCTAGTTAATATTTTAACGGTCTTATTCGCTATCTGTTTATGGCTACCATTATTTTGGACAAATAATTCTATTGCTATTAATAAGTATTCTTTATTTTACTTTATTTCTGGGATTAACAATGTTAAATTTTTAAGTTTTGTTTTTGCTGTTTTACTAATAAGTGCTCAGGCTATTTACATCAACCATATCGTTAATCATTTTAAGATAATAGCAAATAATACTCATTTAGTTTCTTTATTTTTTGTTTTGTGGTGTGCTGCCAATTCTTCACTTTTAGTTGTTACGCCGATGATAATTGCAAATTCCTTTTTATTATTAGCGGTACATCAACTATTTAATATGTATGGTGCTGAACGAGTTTATTCATTGGCTTTTAATTCGGGGTTATTAGTTGCAATAGCAATGTTGATTTATTTGCCAGCAGTACTTTTTTTACCTTTATTATGGGTTGTTTTAATTTACACCAAAACACCAAATTGGAGAGAGTTTGTTATTTCGATGGTTGGATTTGCAGTGCCTGTTATATTTTATTTAACCTATTATTTAATAACCAATCAATTAACAGCCTTATTGAATGATACATCAAACAACCACCTTATTTTTTTAACTGAGCAACTTCCAGTTAGTCATTTTGGTAGAAGCTTTTTTTATGCTTGTATAACTGTTGGGTTATTGGCTGTGATTAATTTAATAACAAACATTGATAAAAATGTTGTAAAAATTAGAAAGTTATTATTGATGATAATGTTAATGATACTTTTATTTGGAGGGAGCCTGTTTATCAACTCTTTTGATTACCTAGCTACTTATTTGTTAGTAGGACTACCATTTTCAATATTATTAGCTAATTATTTTAATCAACTAAAAAGGGTATGGTTTTCTGAATTGATTTTTTTAGGATTAATAGTAACTCTTATTCTCAGCTACTTTTCATAAAAATGCATTTCTGTAACGTATTGGTAAACCGATTCGGTGAGTAAATACTGAACATCTTTTTTGTTTTTTATTGCGTCTCTAATAAAACTAGCCGAAACGGTCATAATTGGAGCATTAATGATGGTAACATTTGGATGGCTCTTAAAGAGATTGTTCGAGATACTATTTTGATCTTCTTTTTCTTGTTCAGTTAATACTCTAGGATAGCTATAAATAGAATAATTTTCTAATATTTGTTGGTAATTTTTCCATTTGTGGAAAGTTCTTAAATTATCCTCACCCATTATTAAGGAAAAGGTATGGTCTGGATGCTTTTCTTTCAGATAAGCTAAAGTATTAACCGTATAGGAAGGTTTGGGTAAGTCAAATTCAATGTTGCATGCTTTAAGTTTAGAATTATTTTCAACAGCTATACGAACGGTAGCTAGTCGATGATAATCTGCCAACAAAGAAGTTTTATTTTTTAAAGGATTTTGTGGGGTAACCACTAACCAAACTTCATCTAAGCTAGTGTAATCTACCATGTGGTTGGCAATAATCAAATGGCCAACATGAATAGGATTGAAAGTGCCAAAATAGAGACCAATTTTCATGGGTTATTTTTTTAAAAAATCCTTTACAATTTTTAGGGATTCTTGTTGTGCTTTATCCAAATCTTTATTGACAACAATATGGCTAAACCACTTAGAATAATTTAACTCCTGAATGGCTTTGCTTAGTCTTTTTTGAATAGTTTCTTCGGTTTCGGATCCTCTTTTTCGTAATCGTTCTTCTAAAATTTCTATGGAAGGTGGCTTTATAAAAATTGCCAACGCTTTTTCTCCAAAATATTTAGCTAAACTTAACCCACCTACAACATCTACATCAAATATTACATGTTGACCATTTCCCCAAATTCTTTTAACTTCTGAATTTAATGTCCCATAAAATTGCTTTTGATAAACTTCTTCCCATTCTACAAATTCTTTATTTTCAATTTTCTTTTTAAAATTAGGAGTACTTAAAAAATAATAATCAACCCCATCAATTTCTTCAGCTCTTTTTTCTCTAGTACACGCTGAAATTGAAAATGCTAAACCTAATTTTTGAGATAACAAAAATTTTGTGATGGATGTTTTCCCAGCTCCTGATGGTGCACATAAAATGATACATTTTCCTTCCATTTCCTTTTTTTATAAAATATTCAAAACCTGTTCTTTTATTTTTTCCAATTCATCTTTCATTTCAACTACTATTTTTTGCAAATCGGCATGGTTAGCTTTTGAGCCAAGCGTGTTAATTTCTCGTCCAATTTCCTGACTAATAAAACCTAATTTTTTTCCTTCTGACACAGAAGAATTCATGGTTTCTTTAAAATAGTTAAGATGTGCATTTAAACGAGTTTTTTCTTCAGAAACATCGTATTTCTCTAGGTAATAGATTAATTCTTGTTCAAATCTATCTTTGTTAATATTATCTTTTCCTATTGTTTCATGGAGGGTATTTAGTATACGTTCCTTTACCGAATCGATTCTAACTTGCTCATATTGATTAACTTTTTTTAGTAAGGTTTCGATATTGGAGATTCTTAAAAACAATTCATCAAACAAGGTTTTTCCTTCATCAACTCTAAAATTATTCAAATGGTTTAATGCTTCATCTATTATTTTATTAATTGCTATCCATTCATTTTCATCCAATTCCATCCGTTCGGACTTCATAATGTCGGGCATCTTAGTAATAATAGAAATTAAATCGACATTATTTTTTTCTCCTAAATCAGCAGCAATAGCACTTAAATCGGCATAGTATTTTTTAAATAGTTCAACATTTATGTTTAGGCTGCTTTGCTCGGTAGAAAGTTCTACATAGAGATTAAAATCAATTTTACCTCGTTCTAAATTTTGGTTAATTAAGGACCGAAGAGGAAGCTCTTTATCTTTATAAAAAGAAGGCATTCGAAGTGAAATGTCAGCTTGTTTACTGTTTAAAGATTTAATTTCAACAGTAATTTTTTTTAAATTAACTTCTCCTGTGGCTTTCCCAAAGCCAGTCATTGATTTAATCATAAACTAAATAATTTGACTACAAATGTAGTAATCCTATCCTTTTTTTAATGTTTTCTGCTTACTAACCAAATACACACCACTAAAAATTAACAAAGCAGCTATAATTTTAATCCAATCCAATCCATCCTTTCCAGCCCATATAGCAATTATTGCTGCAATTAGTGGTTGTAAATAAATATAAGTTGACACTATCGTAGGGCTTAATTTTTGAAGTCCATAAATGTTTAGTAAATATGCAAAAAAGGTAGTTGCAATAACGATAAAAGAAAACTCAACCCAAATTATTGGCGGAAACAGTTGCCATTTTATTTGCATAAAATCATGAATGCTAACTGGAAAAACAAAAATAATTCCAAAAGTAAATACCCAAGTAATTACGGTTAAAGGCTTATATTTTCGCATTAAAGGAACAGCAATTACCAAATAAATGCCATAAGATAGGGCATTTAAAAAGATAAATAAATTACCTATAAAGTTTTCCGAGCCAAATGAAAAGTCCTTCTTAAATAATAAGAGCAAAAGAGCACCTGTTATCCCAGCTGCAATTCCTCCAATTTTTAATGCTGTAATTTTTGCTTTTAGTATAATTGCAGAAGCTATTAAAACTAAAATAGGATTAGAAACCATGATAATACTGGCGTTTATTGGGGTGGTATTGTCGAGCCCATACAAAAACATGATTTGATTGGCAGAAACGCCAAAGAAACCACATGCGGCAAGTAGAAATAAATCCTTTTTTTCTACTTTTTCGTAAGTAAACAGGTGAATGCACCAAAATAAAAATAAGGCTCCAACAACTCTGCAAAATACCAAACCAAAAGGAGAAATATAATATGGCATTACATCTTTTGCCACGGTGTAGTTAAGTCCATATATTAAATTAGCCCCTAATACAGCTATGTTTGGTTTCCAATTATTATTCATAAACACTTGGTGACCAATTCAATCGTTTTTTTGTCATTTCCAATAAATATTTTTTGGTTAATAATAAAAACTGGACGTTTTAAAAAAGTGTAATCAGCTAAAATTAATTTTTTAAAATCAGTTTCACCTAAGGCTTTATTTTTTAAGCCAAGCTCTTTATACTTTATAGCCCTTTTGCTAAACAAACTTTCGTACGAACCACTTAATTTTACCATTCCTTCGAGTTGTTCTAAAGTTATTTTGTTAGTTTTGATGTCCTGAAATTGAAACGAATCATCTAAATTTAAAGCCGCAATTATTCTTTTACAAGTATGGCATGTAGAAAGATGGTAAATTTTTCTCATTCAAATTAATTTTTAATAATGGTCGCTAAAAGTAATAAAGTAAAAGAGTTATTCACAGTAAAAAAAATTGCTATCCCTTTAGTTATTGGAATTGGGGTTGCATTTTATTTTTTGTGGTCGGGTACTGATTGGGCGGAGTTTAATAAAATTCATTGGGGAGGTAGATTTTTTATAGGAATATTAGTTGCGTTGTTAATGATGGTGTTGAGAGATGTAGCCTATATGTATCGGATTAGAATGTTAACGGATAAACAAATTAGTTGGAGAAATAGTTTTGACGTGATTATGTTGTGGGAGTTTTCATCAGCGGTAACACCAGGTGCAGTTGGTGGTGCTGGAGTAGCAGTTTTTTTTCTAAATAAAGAAGGACTAAGTGTAGGAAAAAGCACAGCAATGGTAATGACAACTGCTTTGTTAGATGAATTGTTTTATGTCTTTACTGTTCCATTAGTAATTTTATTTATCGGTACTCAAAATTTATTTCCAATAGAACTTCAGAAAGAAATTTTTGGCATTGTTCTAAATGTAAAAGGAATATTTATTGTTGGATATTGTTTTACCTTACTATTAAGTTTAATCATCATTTATGGCATTTTTATCAATCCAAATGGGTTTAAAAATTTATTAGTAAAACTTTTTAAGTGGAAATTGTTTAGGAAATGGGAGCATAAAGTTGTAAAAATAGGTGATGATATTATTACCACTTCAACTGAATTGAGAAACAAATCTTTTAGTTTTTGGACTAAAGCATTTCTGGCAACATTATTTGCATGGACAGCCCGGTTTTGGGTAGTTAATTTTTTAATCTTAGCATTTATTCCTGTAAGTGACCACATGCTTATTTATGGCAGACAATTAGTAATGTGGATTATTATGTTTATTAGTCCAACCCCTGGAGGAACAGGTATTGCAGAATTTGCTTTTAAAGGCTTTTTAGCTGAATTTACACCGATTGGTTTGGCAGGTTTATTGGCAGTTTTATGGCGATTTTTAAGCTATTACCCTTATCTATTTATTGGAGCAATTGTAATTCCTAAATGGATAAAAAGAGTTTATAGTTAAAATTCAAAACCAATTTTTAAGCCTGCATAAAGAGATGGGCTAAGCTTTTTCTCTGAAATTAATTCATAAGTATAGTTACTAGAATTATTAATGCCTTCAATACGGGAAATTTTTTTAATACTTTGTTTGTTAATTCCAACTCCAAAATAATAATCTATAAAAAAATTATCCCAATAACTATGACTTTGACTACCTGCAATTAATTTAAATTCATTATATAATGTTTCAGTATTAAAAACATTGGTTTGAGTTGTAGAAAAAAAAGTTATTGGATCATAATTTTCATATGTAATAGTTTGTTCAGCGGAATATTTTCTATTAGCATACTCTAAAGCAAAATAAAAACCATCTAACACAACACCACCAGTATAATATCTAACCCCGAGTTTAAAGGATATGTTTGATTTAATTTTTTCTTTTTTAGTATCATAAATTTCATCATCGTTGTTTTCTTCAAAAAGAAAATTTGAAACGTTACCTATGTAATTTTTAAATGTAATACCAATAGCCCCTTCAATAGAGAAATTATTATTTAAAGCTCTTTCGTAATAAACAGGAGCTTCACCATTAAGAATTAAAAGGGGGTTAAATTTAAAAGCGTTTTTATAAATTTTCAAATCTTTATCATTTTTGTGAGTTACCTCATTGATATTATCTTGATCAAAGATGATTAGTGTAGTTTTTACAGTGTCTTGACCTTTTAATATGTTAACTGAAAAAATTAAAATAAATAGGATTAATGGAAACTTCATATACTTTTATGGATTAAATATATTTCAAATGTATAGAAAAGTTAGGTGATAAAAATGATTTTTTAAGTTATCTAGAATTGCTCTAAATTAGAATATGTTTTTGCGAATCTGCCTTTTAATCTTGTTATTTGAAAATAAACATAAAACTCATTGTAAATGAAAAAATTATTACTGATTGCATTTGTATTTTCGATATTTAATGCAAATGCACAACAAGGAGCTCAATCTCAATGGGGTCCAACGTATAAAATGCCCTCTAAACTTAGTACAAGAATTGTTTGCGAAGATGCTACAGGGTTTTATATAATACGTAGCCAGAGAAGAGCTTCCAAGGGTATTGTCTTAGAGAAATTTGATAATAAAATGAATCTAAAATATTCAGAAGAACTTATCATACCCAGAAAAGATAAAGATTTAATGCTCTTTGAAGATGTGGTATATATCAATAAGCAATTGGTTTTATTAGTTTCTTATTTCGATCGTAAAAATAAAAAAAACTATTATTTTGCTTATCCAATTGATGATAAAGGCAAAGTTGGTAGTAAATTTAAGTTATTAGACGAGAATACAACTGAAGGTAGAAATGGCTCAAATTATGATTTTGTGTTATCAAAAGATACCACCAAACTTTTATTATATTATAATCCTCCTTTTGATAATAAAGCCGATGAAAAATTTCACTACAAAGTGTTTGATCAATCTTTTAATTTAATTTGGGAGAAAGAGGTAGAGTTGCCATACAAAGACAAGTTAGTCTCGATTAATGATTATATTATTGATAATGAAGCCAATGTTTTTATGTTATTGACTATTTCACCAGACAGAAAGAAGGGAGAAAAAGAAACTAAGATAGAGCAAGCTAAGAAATTTATGGTGTTAAGTTATAAATATAAAGCAGGGAAATTTGAACAATACGAGATTAAACTAAAAGACAAATGGATTGAATCTATAAATTATGATTACAATCCTAGCCTAAATCAATTGGTTTTAGGTGGGTTTTATTCTAACGATGATAAGATGGGATTAGTGAATGGATTATTTTATATGAAGCTCGAGATAAATACAGGTGTGGTTCAAGTGTCTTCTATGAAACCCTTTGACAAGGATTTTATGGTAGATATGGTTGGTGAAAAGAAGGCTGATAAAGGTAAAGGGCTTAGTGAGTTTTATTTTGATTATTTTTTTTCTAAAAAAGATGGCGGAGCTTATATTGTGGCTGAACAATATTATATTACCGTTATTACAACGACTGATTCAAAAGGCAATACTCACACTCGGTATGTTTATCACTACAATGATATCATTGTAGCTAGTATCAGTCCAAAGGGAGAGATAGATTGGATAAAAAAAATAACTAAAAA
This sequence comes from uncultured Vicingus sp., assembly GCA_964360245.1. Taxonomy (GTDB): domain Bacteria; phylum Bacteroidota; class Bacteroidia; order Flavobacteriales_E; family Vicingaceae. The sequence continues at coordinate 8,611 of CAYHWX010000031.1, read as the reverse complement.
ATCCTCAGATGGAGCTGGTGGTTATTATCTATCCTATGCAATTAATCATAACGAAGAAAAAGATGATTTAAATATCGTCTTTAATGATAATCCTAAAAATATTGAATTATACAAAAAGGATCCTAATAAATTAGCTACGGTTGGTAATTTGAAAAAATCTGTTGCTATTTGGGTATCACTAAATAGTGAAGGTAATATGAAGAGAGTGCCACTTTTTACTGCAAAGGAGTTAGACAAAATTATTCTACAGCCAAAAACCCATATGCGTTCAGAAAACGACATTACGGTTTATGGTATTAGGGGCAAAGAATACAAGTTCGGTAAAATCTCATTTAAATAAAATAGAAATTTCTTTTATATCCGTATTTTTAGCCTCGCAACATTGTGAGGCTTTTTTATGAATAAATTAGACCAAATACAACAACCTATAGAGCTAGAAATGAAGGAGTTTGAGCCTCGGTTTCGAGCTTCCATGAAAAGTAGGGTTTCTTTGTTGGATAAAATAATGCATTATATTATTAAACGAAAAGGCAAACAAATGCGTCCTATGTTCGTTTTTTTATCTGCAAAAGCTTTTGGTGAGACTACCGACTCAACTTATCGAGCCGCAGCAATGATTGAGCTTTTACACACAGCCACATTGGTGCATGATGATGTGGTAGATGACTCCAATAAACGAAGAGGATTTTGGTCTATTAATGCAGTTTGGAAAAATAAAATAGCAGTTTTGGTTGGAGATTATTTATTATCAAAAGGATTGTTGTTGGCGGTAGAAAATGAAGAGTTTGAATTGCTAAAAATTATGTCGAACTCTGTTCGAGAAATGAGTGAAGGAGAATTATTGCAAATTGAAAAGGCAAGAAATTTAGACATTACAGAAGCAATTTATTACGATATTATTCGGCAAAAAACGGCTACATTAATTGCTTCCTGTTGTGCTTCTGGTGCTAATTCTGTTAATGTGAGCAAAGAAATTGTTGAAAAAATGAGGTTATTTGGAGAATATACCGGAATTGCTTTTCAAATAAAAGACGACTTGTTTGATTATGGAAGTAATGGAGAAAAAATAGGAAAACCAACCGGCATTGATATTAAAGAAAAAAAGATGACACTCCCTTTAATTTATGTGCTGAATAATGCTAATTCATCCGATAAAAAGAGAATTATTAATATTGTTAAAAAGCACAACGAAAATAAAACGAAAGTTAAAGAGGTAATAGATTTTGTGATACAAAATGGAGGACTAGTATATGCTCAAAAAGCAATGGTTAATTATAAAGAGAAAGCACTAACAATCCTAAAGGAATTTGAACAAAACAAAGCCAACAGGGCTTTGGCAGAATTAGTAGAATATACTATTGCAAGAACAAAATAATCAAAAAACAATTAAATAAAATGAAACCAATTTTATACATTTTTATTATCGTATTTCTGTTTTCTTGTAATGCACCTATCGAAAAAATAATAGAAACATATCCAAATAATCAGCCAAAACGAATTGATTTTTTTCAAGAAGAAGACGGAAAAGAAGTGAAAATTGAAGAAAAATATTTTTATCAAGATGGTAAATTAAAAATGGAAGGAGGGGTGCTAAATGATAAACGGGAAGGAGAATGGAAAGCTTATTTTAATAATGGTCAGCTTCAAAGTATTGGATTTTTTAAAGCCAACAAAAAAACTGGAATTAAAAAAATTTATCATGAAAATGGACAATTAATGATTGAAGGGCTTTATGAGAATGATAAAGAAGTGGGGCTTTGGAAATTTTACAATGAAAAAGGACAACAAATAAAAGAACAAGACTTTGATAAATAACAAAAGTCAAATAATAAATCGTAAATTAATAGTCGTAAATATTTTTTTTTGATACCCAAACAAACCATAGACGAAATTTTTGAAGCTGCAATTATTGAAGATGTAGTAGGGGAGTTTGTGCCTTTGAAAAAGCGAGGTGCTAATTTTTTAGGAAATTGTCCTTTTCACAATGAAAAAACACCATCATTCACTGTTTCACCATCCAAAGGAATTTACAAATGTTTTGGGTGTGGTAAAGCTGGAAATTCTATCAATTTTATTATGGAGCATGAGCATTACTCATATCCAGAAGCACTCAGATTTTTAGCCCGTAAGTACAACATTGATATTGAAGAACAAGAACTTTCTTCTGAACAAAAAGAAGCTGCCAATGAGCTTGAAAGTTTATACATTGTTTCTAATTATGCAGCCAATTATTTTAAAAAACAACTCCACGAAACAGACGAAGGAAAGGCAATAGGGTTAAGTTATTTTTTAGAAAGAGGGTTTAGAGAAGATATTATCGAAAAATTTCAATTGGGTTACAACCCAAATGCTTGGTCAGATTTTACCGAAGCAGCAGAGAAAGAAGGTTACAAGCTAAGTTATCTAGAAAAAACTGGACTAACCATTATTAAAGGAGATAAAAAAATTGACCGATTTAAGGGTAGAGTTATTTTTCCAATTCACAATTTATCTGGAAGAGTATTAGGGTTTGGAGGAAGAATTTTAAAGACGGAAGAAAAAGCTGCAAAATATGTCAATTCTCCAGAATCCGAAATATATAATAAAAGCAAGGTTCTTTACGGAATTTATACTGCCAAAAAAGCCATCACACAAGAAGATACTTGCTACTTGGTAGAAGGATATACTGATGTAATTTCACTGTATCAGGCAGGAGTAGAAAATGTTGTGGCTTCTTCTGGAACTTCGTTAACCGAAGGACAAATTCGTTTAATTAAACGGTTTACCGAAAACGTAACTATCCTTTATGATGGTGATGCAGCAGGATTAAAAGCTTCTTTTCGTGGAATAGATATGATTTTAAAAGAAGAAATGAATGTCCGAGTGGTGTTATTTCCTCAAGGAGAAGACCCTGATTCTTTCGCTAAAAGTCATACTTCCGAAGAGTTAAATGAATATATTACAAGTAATGCTCAGGATTTTATTCATTTTAAGAGTACAATATTATTAATTGATGCAGGAAAAGATCCAATAAAGAGAACTATAGTTGCAAACGAAATTGCTGATAGTATTTCTTGTATTACTGGTGAAATGAGTGGTATTAAGAGGTCTAGTTATGTAAAGTCTTGTGCTGAGATTTTAAACATTCCAGAACAGACTCTCTTAAATTTAGTTAATGAGCGAGCAAGAAAAAAAACGACAAAAAATTATCAGAAAGAACTTGAAGATATTAAACAGGAGGAAATTTCTGAACAAGAAACTCAAACAGAAATAGACGTTTTAGTTTTTGATGACCTTGAACACTACGAATCGGAACTAATTCGTTTGCTTATTACTTACGGAGAATCCCTAATTGAGGTAGAAACAGTTAATGAGAATGGTGAAAAAATAAATAGTGAAGTCATCATCGCACATTACATTCTCTCTAATATTAATAATGATGGGATTAAATTTGAGAATCAAACGTATCAACTAATTTGTGAGTATTATTCTGATAAAATAAATAATGAGGAAATACCTATTCATCAAGATTTTATTAACCATCCAAATCAAGAAATAAGTAAAAAAGCCATTGATATTTTTTCTATTCAGCATGAATTAAGTCCTAACTGGGAGAAACATAAAATATTTACAGTTACCGAAGAAAAACAATTAAAAAAAGCAATTTACAACACCATGTTTGCTTTTAAAAAAAGCAAACTAAAAAGGTTGATAATAGAAAATCAGGGAAAAATTAAAGCAGAAACGAACGAGGAAATCCTCAATCAATTAATTCAAGAACAAATCAATTTAAAAAAGATTGATCAGCAGTTAGCTGCTAAATTAGGTCGAGTGTCGTAAACCTAATCGCCAAATTATATTCTTAAACCATCGATTTCTAATGGTAATTCAAAATAAAAAGCATTTTATTTTGTTATTTCAAAATTATATTTACATTTGCAGCCGAATTCAATTACAAGTTCTGTAAAGATTTGTAATTGTTTATAAAGAAGAAGTGAGAGATTAGGCTCTATGACCTTCTGGCAACCAACTAAAAGTCCGTCAGCTGACGGATTGGAAAACAGGTGCCAAATCCTATCTCCCGAATGTTTCGAGAGAAAATATAAAGAATTGCAAAATGAAAAGCATTAACAAACAAAACACAAAATTTGATAATCAAATTGGTTATCGTAATTCTTCTTTTTCTAACTTTTCTTCAACTTCTTCAGAAGTTATTATGTGTTGCATGTGCTGTTGCATGTGTTAATACATCTTTATTTCAAATCACATTTCTCGAAATTTAAGATGTAGGTTTTCCGAACGGAACAACCATGTCTGCTATTTATCTATTTCAAAAAAACAATCAATAATAATTAACCATTTTAAAATTTAAAAAAATGAGCGCAATAAAAAATTTAAAATTCGAAACATTACAATTGCATGCAGGTCACGATGTTGACCAAACAACCAATTCAAGAGCAGTTCCAATTTATCAAACTGCTTCTTACACGTTTAACAGTGCCGAACACGCTGCCAATTTATTTGGGCTAAAAGAGTTTGGTAACATTTACACTCGTATTGGAAATCCAACTACCGATGTATTTGAAAAACGTATTGCAGCTTTAGAAGGCGGTGTTGCAGCATTAGCAACTTCATCAGGACAAGCCGCACAATTTATTGCATTAAACAACATTTTACAAGCTGGTGAAAACTTTGTTACTTCTCCATTTTTGTATGGCGGAACGTACAACCAATTTAAAGTGGCGTTTAAACGATTAGGTGTTGAATCTCGTTTTGCAAAATCGGACCAGCCAGAAGATTTTGAGAAACTAATTGATAAAAATACCAAAGCTTTTTATTTGGAAACTATAGGAAATCCAGGGTTTAATATTCCTGATTTTGATGCCATTGTTGCTTTAGCCAAAAAACACGATATTCCAGTGGTAGTTGACAATACTTTTGGAGCTGGCGGGTTTTTATTTCGACCTATTGAGCATGGTGCAAATGTAGTAGTAGCCTCAGCTACCAAATGGATTGGTGGACATGGGACTTCTATTGGTGGAGTTATCGTTGATGGTGGAAACTACAATTGGGGAAATGGAAAATATTCACAATTTACTGAACCAAGTGAAGGATATCATGGACTAAAATTTTGGGATATTTTTGGAACTGATGGTCCTTTTGGCAACATTGCTTTTATTATTAGAGCAAGAGTAGAAGGTTTGAGAGATTTCGGGACGGCTTTATCTCCATTTAATGCTTTTCAATTGATTCAAGGCTTGGAAACACTTTCGTTAAGAGTTGAACGTCATGTGGAAAATGCATTGAATTTGGCAATATGGTTAGAAAATCATCCACAAGTAGAAAAAGTGAATTATCCTGGTTTAGCTTCCTCACCCTACAACTCGTTAGCCAAAAAATACTTGAAAAAAGGTTTTGGTGGGGTGTTGAGTTTTGAACTAAAAGGTAGTAAAGAAAATGCTATCAAATTTATTGATTCATTAGAATTGGTGAGTCATTTAGCGAATGTTGGTGATGCTAAAACCTTAATTATTCAGCCATCTGCAACAACACACCAGCAATTAAGTATTGATGAACAATTAGCTGCTGGAGTTACCCCAAATTTGTTAAGAGTTTCTGTGGGAATTGAAAACATCATAGACATCAAAGCAGATTTTGAACAAGCCTTTAAAAAAGTGGCTATAGCTTCAATAGCAACATCAGAAGCCATTTTAAACTAAACCATGAGTACTCAACAATTTAAATACAAAAAAGAATTTCAGTTGGAATCGGGAAGAACACTTCCTGAATTCCAATTGGGGTTTACCACATTGGGCAAACTAAATGGGGCAAAAAATAATGTAATTTGGATTATACACGCTTTAACAGCCAACTCTAATCCCGAAGAATGGTGGAATGGTTTGGTTGGAAAAGGCAAGTTTTTTAATCCTGAACAACATTATATTGTTTGTGCCAATGTTTTGGGGTCGTCTTATGGGTCGACTAGTCCTTTGTCGGTGAACCCAGATACAGGCAATAAATATTACCACAACTTTCCTGAAATTACCATCAGAGATATTGTTGCAACTTTAGACTTGTTACGTCAATATTTAGGAATTACCAAAATCAATACATTGGTAGGTGGTTCGTTGGGCGGACAACAAGCAGTGGAATGGGCAATACAACAGCCAACAGTTTTCGAAAACCTGTTTTTAATTGCTACCAACGCCCAACATTCGCCGTGGGGAATTGCATTTAACGAAAGTCAGCGATTGGCGATAAAAGCTGACAGAACCTGGTTTTCGTACAGCGATGATGCTGGATTAAAAGGATTAAAAGCCGCCAGAGCTATTGCTTTACTGAGTTACCGTAATTATGAAACTTATCATATAGCCCAACAAGATGAAAATGATAAAGTAGATAATTATCGAGCATCCAGTTATCAAAATTATCAAGGAGAAAAATTGATAGAACGCTTCAATTCATTTTCATATTGGTATTTGTCAAAAGCAATGGATAGCCACAATGTTGCTCGAAAAAGAGAGAACATCAACAATGCATTGAGTAAGGTAAAAGCGAAAACATTGGTAGTAGCAATTAGTTCAGATTTGTTATTCCCCATTTCTGAATCTGAAATGTTAGCGAAAGGAATAGCCAATAGTCAATTATCAATTATCAATTCTCTTTATGGACATGATGGGTTTTTAATTGAGACGGAGCAATTAAAAAAAGAATTCGAAAAATTTTATCAAACCAAAAAAGTAAATCAAACAGAAATTAAACATTTAAAAATCGCAATCTAATGAGCAGTAACAAGAATATTAAAATGTATGGTTTTGGAGTAGTAGCACAAGGATTTCATAATTACTTAGTAGCTAACAATGAGGAAGAACGACTGAATACCGTCATCATTAAAAATGCTAATAAGAGCAGAAAAAAAATTAATGCAATTATTGAAACAACTAACAATAAGACTGTTCGAGATAGGGATATGGATGTGATTGTGGAATTAATTAGTTCATCAGAAGAAGCTTATGGAATTGTGGCGGAAAATTTAGAGATTGGTAAAAAGGTAATATCAGCTAATAAAAAATTGATTGCTGAAAATTTAATAGAGTTAATAAAATTAGAAAAAAGTAACCATGCCACATTTTTATATGAAGGTGCTGTTTGTGGAAGTATTCCGATAATTAGAATATTGAATGATTTATATGCTAATGAGCCAGTTCTTGAAATTAAAGGAATTTTTAACGGTTCATCGAACTACATATTAAGCCAACTTTTTAATAATGGTAGTTCTTATCAGGAAGCATTAGTTAAAGCTCAACATCTGGGATTTGCAGAGACCGATCCAATTGCTGATGTTGGCGGATATGATGCTTTGTATAAATTGATAATTATTACAACACATGCTTTTGGTAAAATAGTAAAACCTCAAGAAGTGCTAAACTTTGGAATTGAATCTATTACAAAAGCCGATATTGATTTTGCAAAAAAACACAATTTTAAAATTAAGTTAATTGCAAAAGTAGCATTATTAGAAAATGGAATAACACTTACAGTATTACCCACTTTAATAAAAAATGACAATGAATTATACCATGTGGAAAATGAATACAATGGTATTTTAATAAACTCAGCTAATATTGGCAAACAATTTTATTCGGGCAAGGGAGCCGGAAGTTTGCCTACAGGTGCGGTAGTGTATTCTGATTTAAAAGCAATTGACAGTAACTACAATTATTCCTATAAAAAAATAGGGAAACATAATTATCAACTCAACAATCAAGGAATTATAACAGTTATTTTAAACGCGAAAGATTTAACAAGTCTGGAATTTTTATCCAAAGCGTTAACTAATCTTTATCCCATAGATAATTATGGTAAACAGTTTATTGCAAAAATCTCGGTTGAAGAATTAAAACGAAATAAGTATAATCTTTATAAAAAAGGAATTTCAATTATTGTGATTGAAGATGAAACTTTTGCTAATGAATTAATAAAATCATCATTAAGAGAAGATGCATTCGTGTAAATAGAATAAATAATTTTAAATTAGCATCCAATATGATAGCAATCATGTTCTGTAAATAACATAAAGTTCAATTTTACAACTTATTAATTTTCATATGTAATGATAAAATCAGTTAGAAGAACATTTTCGGAGAAAGAGATTAAAAAACTGAATAACAAATACCATTCATTAACCGTTACACAACGAATAGAGGAATTATATAAAGATTTTGATGTGCAAGAAGTAATGTTAACTTCTTCTTTTGCGGCAACATCTGCACTTTTGTTAAGAGTATTTTCTATGATTAATCCTCAGCAAAAAATATTTTTTATCAACACAGGATATCATTTCCCTGAAACGTTGCAATACAAAATCCAATTAACGGATTTGTATCAACTAAATGTAGAAGACATAAGTGCAGATAAAATTGATCACGAATTTACGGACTCTGATAAAACTTGGGAAAAAGATCCAAATCTTTGTTGTTCCATCAATAAGGTAATTCCTTTAAATAGTATTAAGGAAAGATATACGGTTTGGGTATCGGGCTTAATGGAATGGCAAAGTGACCGCCGTGCAACTTTAGATATTTTTGAAGAACGTGGAGGAATATTAAAGTTTTACCCATTATTGGACGTT
>CAYHWX010000030.1:815-35724 GCA_964360245.1 uncultured Vicingus sp. | reverse complement strand
TAGCGGTAAATTTACTAAATCCTTTTTTCTATAACGCTGTGCCATTAAGATTTTTACTACCCCTTCTCATCCAAGCATAAGTATGTAGTGTCTGTTTCAAGCGTCCGCTTGGAACTTGTAAACTTTTGTTCCAAGCGGACGCTTGAAACAGATTAGGAACTAAATCATCGTGTTAAATTGCTGTTCATCAATAATTTTAACGCCTAATTCGGTGGCTTTTTCCAATTTACTTGGTCCCATGTTTTCGCCTGCTACCACATAATTTGTTTTTTTAGAGATAGAACCAGAAACTTTGCCACCATTTTGCTCAATGATGTTTTTCAATTCGTCGCGGCTAAACAAGGTAAAAACACCAGAAACCACAAAAGTTAATCCAGCTAGTTTTTCGCTTCTGTTTTCTAATTGTTGTTCAGACAGCGAAAACTGCAAACCAATTTCTTGAAGGTTTTCAATCAATTGTTGGTTTTGTTCTATGGTAAAAAAGTGGATAATGCTTTCGGCAATTTTATCACCAATTTCATCGGCAGCAATTAATTCTTCAAAAGTTGCCTTTTTTATTGCATCAATATTTTTAAAATGACGAGCTAATTTTTTGGCTACTGTTTCCCCTACAAAACGAATTCCTATTGCAAACAATACCCGTTCAAAGGGTACTTTTTTGGAATCTTCTAAGCCTTTTAATAAATTGTTGACCGATTTTTCTGCCATGCGTTCCAATGGCAACAATTGTTCTTTTTGTAAACGATATAAATCCACACTATTTTTTGCCAAACCAGCATTGTATAATTGCTCGATAGTTTCTTCACCCAAACCATCAATGTTCATGGCTTTACGACTGATAAAATGTTGCATTTTTCCTTTTATTTGTGGTGGACAACCCCACTCGTTGGGGCAAAAATGTTTGGCGTCGCCTTCTGTTCTTTGCAGAATGGTATTACATTCCGGACAATGGGTGATGTATTTTGTTGGTGCCGAAAAAATATCGCGTTGAGTAGCTTCAACACCCACAATTTTTGGAATAATTTCTCCACCTTTTTCTACAAAAACACAATCTCCTTCTCTTATATCTAATTTTTCAATTTGGTCGGCGTTGTGCAACGAAGCACGTTTTACGGTTGTTCCAGCTAATAAAACATGTTGCAAGTTGGCAACAGGAGTTATTGCTCCAGTTCGTCCAACTTGATAGGTAATTTCAACTAATTTGGTTTTTACTCGTTCGGCTTTAAACTTGTAAGCAATTGCCCATTTTGGAGTTTTTGCAGTAAAACCAATTTCTTCTTGTTGGCGGTAACTGTTTACTTTAATAACTACGCCATCAATATCAAAATTTAACTCGTTTCTCTTCTTGTCCCAATAATTGATAAAATCAAAAATCTCGGCAATGGTTTTACATTTTTTAATGAAATTATTTTTTTCTTTTGGCACTTTAAAGCCCCATTTCCCAGCTGCTTCCAACGATTCGAAATGAGTTTTAAAAGGCAAATTTTCGCCTAACACAAAATACAAATAACTTTCGAGTTTACGCTGAGCCACCACCGCCGAATCTTGCATTTTTATAGTTCCAGAAGCTGTGTTTCGAGCATTGGCATACAATTGTTCACCAATTTCCTCCCGTTCTTTGTTCAATTCTTCAAAAACATTTTTGGGTAAAAATAGCTCTCCGCGTATTTCAAATTCTTTAGGGTAATTGTTCCCTATCAATTGCAATGGAATCGATTTAATAGTTTTAACATTGGTGGTAATGTCATCTCCCTGCGTTCCATCACCACGTGTTACTGCTTTTGATAATTTTCCGTTCACATAAGTAATTCCTATAGCAACACCATCATATTTTAATTCACATACGTATTCAATCTCATCTTCCACCAACTTTTTGATACGTGTTTCAAAATCAGCAATTTCTTCTTTGCTGTAACTATTTCCCAACGAAAGCATAGGGTATTTGTGCTTTACCGTTTCAAAAATTTTGGTAATTGCTCCTCCCACTCTTTTAGTAGGTGATTCTGGAGCTACAAATTCGGGAAATTGTGTTTCTAAATGCTGCAACTCTTCTAACAACATATCAAACTCATAATCGGAAATGGCAGGTTCAGAAAGCACATAATAGTTGTAATTATGTGTATTTAATGCAGTTGTTAACTGTTCTATTTTAACTTTAGCTTCTTCTTTTGTCATCAGAATTCTAAATTAAATAATTAGCCGAATACTTTTTACTTTTGCAGTATAATTTCTTTAACAAAATGAACGGATTAGAAAAAGGCAAAGCATTATTTGAAAAACAAGATTATCAAGAAGCAATAGCTGAATTGACTAATTTTTTATTAGAACAAAAAAATAATGCTGATGCTCTTTATACCAGAGCTATTTGTTTTCGAAAAATAGAGGCTTTTGAAAAATCAATTGCTGACTTAAGCACTATTTTAATCCGCCTACCCGATGAAGCTACTTTATTTTGTGAAAGAGGAATTTCTTATTTCCATAATAAAAATATTAATGCAGCATTAACTGATATGAATAAGGCTGTTGCATTAGACCCTAAAAATCCTTTTCGATATTCCAGTAGGGCATACATTAGGGCTAATATTGATGTTGAGGGTGCAATTGAAGATTACAAAAAAGCTATCGAGTTAGATCCTGAAGATGCTATCTCCTATAATAATTTAGGTTTATTGGAAGAAAATTTAGGAAAAATGAGTAGTGCTAAAAATCGTTTTAAGACTGCTAACAAAATTATTGGTTATCATCCTGAAAAAAGAGCCGAAATTCAAAAAAATAAAGAAACAGAAGTTCAAAGTTCCCAAAAAAATACCATTGGAAAAATTATGTTGAGTGTTTTTACGTCTAAAACTACTCGAAAAGAATATTTTGCTTATTTAAAATCAATTTTTAAGAAATAAGTTAGCTTTAAGCTGTTTATTTAAGACAGGCTAAAACTTTTTCATTAACCTTCTTACTAATCTCATCCGAGAAATAGCTTCCATCATTGTAAATAGTTTTAATGGCATCAATATAAACGTTTTTATTTTCATCTTTTAGAATAAATCCAGACGCTCCTGCAGCTATTAAATCCCTTACTTGAAAAGAATTTATTGCAAAAGAATTGGCTAAAATTTTAGTGCTTGGTTTTATTTTTTTTATATTTTTGGTGGCATCGATACCACTAACATTAGGCATTAATAAATCCATTAACACCACGTCATAATTGTTTTCTTTAATAAGTTTCAAAGCTTCTATTCCATCACTAGCTTCGCCTGCCACATTAATGCCAGAAGATTCTGTAAAAAATAATTTAAAACTGTCTCTGATGATGTCTCGATCATCTACAATTAAGAGTTGAATAATATTTGTCATTTTGAAATATATTAGATGGCAAATGTCAAACTAAAATTAATCAACCAAAAGAGTTAAATCACTTGTTTTTGTTAGGTGGTTTTACTTATTTTTTTAGCCAATGAAATAATACAATCTTCACATAAGCAATCGGCGTAATTCTCTTTTAATTCTTTCAATTGATTGGCAGATAATTGGTAGTTATTACACCAACAACCACCTTGAGGTTTACAAGTAAATGTTTTACCGCATTTGGAACATTTTAAATTCCTATCTTTTGAATTATTCACCCCGTTTTCTCTTAATTTGTACTGCAACGCTATTAACATGTCCACCTAAAGGAACGTTGAGTTTAGCAATTTTTAATTTAATTTTTTTAATGGCTGGAAATTCTAAAAATAAAGCATCAACGATTCTATTGGAAACATGTTCTAATAAGTTGGAAGGAATTGCCATTTGATTTTTTACCACTTGAAAAACGGCTTGGTAATTAACCGTATCATTAATGTTATCACTTAGAGCAGATTTTTTTAAGTCAACGTCTAACTCCACATCTAATAAAAAGTTGGTTCCTACCAAGGCTTCTTCTTTAAAGCAACCATGATAAGCGTAAATTTTTATTCCTTCAACGTATATTTTTCCCATTTTTTTTGTTTGTAGTTTTCCAAAAAACACACCCCTGCCCCCTCTCAAGAGGGGAAATCAACGCACAATGTCATCCTTCAACTTCGGTCTTCTTACTTCCTCCTCTTTACCAACCCTCTTTTAATGTTACTGTTCGGTTAAAAATTAAGTGCTCTCTAGTTGAATCTTTATCTACACAAAAATAACCTAAACGTTGAAATTGATAATGCTCTAATGGTTTTGCATCTTTTAAGGCTAATTCCATTTTGCAATCTTTTAAAACTGAGAGCGAATTTTTATTGATTAGCGTTTTAAAATTCACTTCTTTGTCGGAATCTGGCGATTCAACAGTAAATAACCTTTCGTAAACATTTACTTGTGCAGATAAATTGTGCGATGCCGAAACCCAGTGCAGCGTTCCTTGAACTTTACGTTTACTTTCTTCTGTTCCACTTCCGCTTTTACTTTTCTCGTCGTAAGTACATCTTACCTCAACAACATTGCCATTAGTATCTTTCACCACTTCTATACCTTTAATGATATAGCCATTTTTTAATCGAACTTCTTTACCAATTCCTAATTTGAAAATTTTGTTTGGACATTCTTCCAAGAAATCATCTTTTTCAATAAAAATTTCTTTAGAAAAAATCATTTCTCGATGACCAGCATTTTCATCTTCAGGATTATTTTCTGCTAAAACGGTTTCTGTTTTTTCTTTAGGATAATTGGTAATTACTAATTTTAAAGGGTGTAAAACAGCCATCATTCTAACCGTTGATTTGTTTAAATCGGCACGAATACACGACTCTAATAAGGCAACATCAATCATTTGATCTCTTTTTGAAACACCAGCTTTATCAATAAAATCACGAATAGCAGCAGGTGTATAACCTCTTCTTCTTAAGCCAGAAATAGTAGGCATTCGAGGGTCGTCCCATCCATTTACCATATTTTCTTCCACCAACTGCATGAGTTTTCGTTTACTCATTACGGTATAGTTGAGATTTAACCGAGAAAATTCTCTTTGTTTTGGTCGTAATTTGCTTTTATCACAAACTTGGTCTAAAAACCAATCGTACAATTCTCGATGAGCTTTAAATTCGAGTGAACATAACGAGTGTGAAATTTGCTCAATATAATCCGACTCGCCGTGAGTCCAATCGTACATCGGATAAATGCACCAATCGTTTCCTGTTCTATGATGATGTTTATGCATTACGCGATACATAATCGGGTCTCTCATCAACATGTTGGTATGAGTCATGTCAATTTTTGCTCTTAAAATATGTTCGCCTTCTTTAAATTCACCTTTTTTCATTCGGTCAAACAAGTCTAAATTTTCTTCTACTGTTCTATCTCTAAATGGACTATTCGTGCCAATTGTGGTTGGAGTTCCTTTTTGTTTCGCCATATCTTCCGACGATTGAGAATCGACATACGCTTTTCCGTTGTTTATCATCAAAACAGCCCATTCGTACAATTGTTGAAAATAGTCTGAAGAATAACATTCTTCTGCCCATTTAAAACCCATCCAAGACAAGTCGTATTTTATGTTGTCAACAAATTCTTGTTCTTCTTTTGATGGATTGGTATCATCGAACCTAAGATTTACTGGAGCATTATATTTTTCGCCCAAGCCAAAATTTAAGCAAAACGCTTTGGCATGACCAATGTGCAAATAACCATTGGGTTCAGGAGGAAATCTAAATTTTAATTGATCAGCAGTATAATCAGCTTTTAAATCCTCCTCAATAATTTGTTCAATAAAATTGAGTGATTTAATTTCTTCGTTTGAGTTTTCCATTAACTATTTTTATTTTTAACTGCAAAGAACACTGAGTTTTTTGCTTCCTTTTTCGGGTTTCTGACTTCTGGATTTTACTTTCTCCTTTCTAATTTTTACACACCCCTAACCCCTCTTTTTAGAGGGGAATGCCAAACGCACAATGTCTTCTTCCGACTTCGGTCTTCTAGCTTTTTCTTACTTATTTATATTTTTAATACCTAAATTCAATCGGTTGATGGATTCCTCTTTGCCAATAACTTCCATAATGTCGAACAAATGAGGTCCTCCTCCAACTCCAGTAATTGCTAATCGAATTGCAGTCATGGGAACACCAAAGCCAAGTCCTTTTTCTTCCACATATTTTTTAAAAGCTTCTTCTAAAGTTGCTGCTTTAAATTCGGTAGTTGAAAAAACAGAAACTAAATCGGCAACAATTTGTGCAGAATTTTCTTTCCATTTTTTCTTTACTGTTTCAGCATCGTAGGTTTTTGGTGCTTCAAAAAAGTAGGTTCCTTTTTCTAGAATATCAGTAGTAAAAGTGGCTCTTTCTTTCATTAAGCCACAAACATTAGCTAAAAATTTATCATTAGTATTAACAAATTTATGTTCTAATACAATTGGTTTGATTAATTGAGCTAATTCTTCGTTGGTTTTTGCTCGTAAATAATGTTCATTAAACCATTTGGTTTTTTCTGGATCGAATTTAGAACCAGATTTACCCACCTTATCCAATGAAAAAGCATCGACCAATTCGTGTAAAGAAAAAATTTCTTGTTCAGTTCCAGGGTTCCAGCCTAGCAAGGCTAACAAATTAATCAGTGCGTCAGGAAAATAACCACTTTCTCTATATCCCGAATAAATCTCTCCATCTGGAGATTTCCATTCGATAGGAAAAACTGGAAAACCTAAACGGTCACCATCTCTTTTACTTAATTTCCCATTGCCATCTGGTTTTAATAATAAGGGTAGATGAGCAAATTCTGGCATAACATCTTTCCAACCTAAAAAACGATACAACAACACGTGTAATGGTCCAGAAGGCAACCATTCTTCACCACGAATTACGTGTGTAATTTTCATTAAATAATCATCCACCACATTTGCCATGTGATAAGTTGGCATTCCATCTGATTTATATAAAACTTTATCGTCGAGGTTAGCCGAATCAACAAGTACCCATCCTCTAATAATATCTTTAAACTTTACTTCTTCATTACGTGGAATTTTAACCCGAACAACATAATGTTCGCCAGCATCCATTCTATTTTTAACTTCCTCTGCAGTTAAAGTCAGTGAGTTTTTCATCGTGTTACGAGTAGATGAGTCGTATTGTTGTGATGAGCCTCCTGCTGTTTTTAACCGTTCTCGCATTTGCTCCAACTCTTCGGGAGTGTCAAAAGCATAATACGCATGCCCAGATGCAAGCAATTGGTCAACGTATTTTTTATAGATTCCGAGTTCGTTTCGTTCTGATTGTCGGTAAGGACCATATTCTCCTCCAATGCCAACACCTTCGTCGAATTTTAATCCACACCATTTCAACGATTCAATGATGTATTCTTCAGCTCCTTTAACGTATCTGGTTTGGTCGGTATCTTCAATTCTCAAAATAAAATCGCCGTTGTATTTTTTAGCAAACAAATAATTGTATAACGCTGTTCTAACTCCACCAATGTGTAATGGACCTGTTGGACTTGGGGCAAATCTTACTCTTACTTTTCTTTCCATCTCTTTCAATTAAGAATGCAAAGATAATTATTCATATGAAGATATTTATTATTCGTTCATCGTTATTGTAAATCAATGTACTCATGAACTCACTTTGTTCGGTTGTTTTTTTATGTCATATGGAATACGCCCGTTTACCTTCATCTCATTTTATTCATTTACAAGGGGCTATTTCATTTTCAATAAAAAAGCTCCAAAGATTTCTCAAAGGAGCTTTTAAAAAAATAATCAAATAACCTATTTATCAATGACAATTCTTTTGGTAAACACCCGTTCTCCGCCATAATCAATCGACACAAAATAAACACCTGAAACGAAATCGGTTGTTGGTATTTTTACTTTTTCTTGATTTTCGATAGGAACAACTTTTAATTTTTTTCCAACAATATCAGTAATTACAATTTCTCCAAAATAATAGTAGGATGGAATAGTAACATTAAAAAATTTAGTTGCAGGAATTGGATATATACTAATAAAATTAGATGAGTTAACATCTGCAACACCAACTGTAAAATACACAGAGTCACAAAATGTGTTCGAATTACAACCATTCGTATCTACAACGGTTAAGCAAACCTGATAGTTCCCTAAAGAAAACGTATGAATAGGGTTTTGCGAAGTATCTAACGGAGAACCATCACCAAAATCCCATGAATAAGAATATGCAAATGAAGAAGAGTCTTGAAAGAAAAAACTCACTCCTCCCTGTGTCCAACCAAAATTAGCAGTGGCTGTATCAAAAACTGTTACGCTCAATCCTACAATATCTACACAATTAGCCATATAACCATACTGTGTGCCTGTTAATTCAGTAAAATAAACCCCACTAGCTGAGTATAAATGAGTATAATTCGTGTCGAATGGTGCAACGATGGTTAAATCATTTAAGTCTAATGAATAACTATTTGGAGAAAGGTTGAACATTGCATTGTTGTTTGGAATAGTGGTGTTGGTAAATGTTACTGAGTTTCCTAAACACACACTATTCATATCAACTGTATAAGTGGAAGTAAAATTTTGTTCAAAAATTGGGGAAATAATCATATCAACATCCCAAGTACCAGACCAAGTAGGGTATAAATTATACCAAATTCCAGCATAGGATAACGAACTCAATTCTTCAGCCAAGCCATCCCCATAATTGTTGGTGATATAATAAGGGTTGGAAGGATTTAATCCATCAATTTCTATAACAACTGCAAAAGAATCTGAAACAGTTACAGGAGAAGCAAACATTAGTTGTTGCTCAAAATAGCCAACGTCATACAAAAAAACTGTGTCTGATGCTATAATTGATGTGGGAACATTGCTGGCATTAATATTCCGTACACTAATGACCATACTTACAGAGTCTGAATTACCAGGAATACCATCTAAATCCAACAACATATAGGTACTTATTCCATGAACTAAACCTGTTCCAGAAAAATAATAAGCTTGTGCTATTCCACCAACATAAGTAGTATAATCCATGGTGTCGGACAACCACGATGTTGCTTTACCTTGAGGATAACTAATGATATCCAAACAACCAGTTGTTTTATTAGTTGCATCTTTTGCATCATTTAACTGGGATGGTTGATTAATTACATGAGAATTGATAGGTGGTAAGTTAACTTGAGCATTACCTAAAAACACAAAAGTTAGCATAGTCGAAAAAAGGTAAAATTTTCTCATTAGGATTAATTTTAAATACTTCATTTCTTACGCTAAAGAAAAGAAAAAGGTTTCAAACAGAGATAATTTGCAAAAAAAATTAAATAGAGGATTCAGGATTGATTTCTTCTTCTACTTTTTTGCTAAAGAATTTTTTATTAAAAATAAAAATGATAGAAATTCCAATGGAGATGGAGGCATCTGCTACATTAAAAACTGGACGGAAAAATAAAAATTGTTCACCACCCCAAAACGGTAGCCACTCTGGAAAGGTTCCTTCCATTAATGGAAACCAAAACATATCTACGACCCAACCATGAAGAAATGTGGCATAGCCGCCTTCTTCTGGTAAAAAAGTAGCTATTTGGTGAAAACTTTCGTTAAAAATTAATCCATAAAAAGCACTATCTAAAATATTTCCAATTGCTCCTGCAAAAATTAATGCAACACTTATTTTTAATCCTTTATGAGTAGTTTTTGGTAATCTAAAAAGATAATAACCTATGGCAAAAACAGCAACAATTCTAAACAAACTCAAAAATAATTTTCCGAATTCTCCACCAAATTCCATCCCAAATGCCATTCCTTTATTTTCGGTAAAATGAATGTAAAACCAATCGCCAATTAAAGGAAATTCCTGACTTAAATACATGTGAGTTTTCACCCAAATTTTTAGCCATTGGTCGAGGAATAAAACAACGATAGTAATAAAAAGAGGATGAGTTAAAAAACGAAATTTCATTGGATTTAATTGGAGATGGTGAGGGTTGGGAGTTGAAAGACCGAAGTCGGAAGTATATTATATCTTCTGACTTCGGTCTTCTGACTTCAGTCTTCTTACCCTTGTGCTTCTTTAGCTTCAATACTTAATGTAGCATGAGGAACTGCCATTAATCTTTCTTTTTTGATTAATTTTCCAGTTACCCGACAAACTCCGTATGATTTGTTTGAAATTCGAATTAACGCATTTTCTAAATGCTTAATGAATTTTTCTTGACGAGCAGCCAACTGTGAAACTTCTTCTCTAGAAAGGGTTGCAGCTCCTTCCTCCATCATTTTAAATGAATGAGAAGTATCATCTGTTCCATTATTATCGGCATGTGACAAAGACCCTTTAAGGGCATCTAAATCTTTTTTAGCTTCTGCAACTTTCTTTTCAATTAAAGCTTTAAATTCTGCTAAATCTTTGTCTGAATATCTTACTTCTGGCATAATTATAATTATTAATTTATTTTTTCTATCGAAATTATAGTAGTAATATCATTTTCTAATTCTACTGTAATTCCTTCATTTTGTTTCAATTCGTTTACTAAATCAAGTTGCCTTGCTAAAGTTTCGGTGCAAATATAATTTTTATTCTTGTTTATTGCTTCATTTATTTCACTGTGTTGCAAAATTTTAAGATGAATTTTATCATTCACTTCTAAACCACTTTCTTTACGTAAGTTTTGAATACGATTCACAAATTCTCTTGCTATTCCTTCCGCTTTCAAATCCTTAGTTAAAGTAATATCTAAAGCAACTGTAATTCCTCCTTCCGATTGTACCAACCATCCAGGAATATCTTGTGTTGAGATTTCAACATCAGCTAATTCTAAAATAACATTTTGCTCTTCAATAGTTAATTCTCTTAATCCTTTGCTTTCTAGTAAGGCAATGTCTTCTTGATTAAATTGATTAACAACTACTGCAATTTGCTTCATTAGCTGCCCATACTTAGGCCCTAATGTTTTAAAATTAGGTTTTATATTTTTAACCAATACATCAACTGTATCTGTTAAGTACTCCATCTCTTTCACATTCGTTTCGGAAAGAATTAAATTTTCGACAGCTGCTAATTGACGTTTAAATTTTTCGTCTAAAATAGGAACCATTATTTTTTGTAATGGCTGACGAACTTTAATGCTTTCTTTTTTTCTCAAACTCAACACCATTGATGAAACCCGTTGAGCAATTGCCATTCTTTCTTCTAAATCTGCATCAATTGCACTTTCTTGAGCAATAGGAAAATCTGACAAATGAACTGAAGTTTTATTACCTTTTCCGCTTACAGCAATTAAATCGGAGTATAATTGATCCATATAAAATGGTGCTATGGCTGAAGAAAGTTGAGCAATTACTTCTAAACATTTATACAAGGTTTGATAAGCTGCTATTTTATCTTCAGAATAATCTCCTTTCCAAAAACGCCTTCTACATAAACGAACGTACCAGTTACTTAATTCATCGTTTACAAATTCTTGAATTGCTCTTCCTGCTTTTGTTGGTTCGTAATCTGCATAAAATCCATCGACTGAGATAATTAAAGAATTTAATTTTGAAATTATCCAACGGTCAATTTCTGGTCGTTTAGCAATTGGCACTTCGTCTTCAGCATAAGTAAACTTATCTAAATTCGCATATAAAGCAAAAAAACTATAAGTATTGTATAGCGTTCCGAAGAATTTACGTTGAACCTCAGCAATTCCTTCTACATCAAATTTAAGATTGTCCCATGGCTGAGCATTGGTAATCATATACCAACGAGTTGCATCTGCACCATATTTGGTTAAAGTTTCAAAAGGGTCAACAGCATTTCCTAAACGCTTACTCATTTTTTGACCGTTTTTATCTAGCACCAATCCGTTGGAAATTACATTTTTAAAAGCAATTGAATCGAAAACCATCGTTGAAATTGCATGCAGCGTAAAAAACCAACCCCTAGTTTGGTCAACTCCTTCAGCTATAAAATCGGCAACTCCCAAATGTTCTTTTTCAATCAAGTCTTTATTTTCGAAAGGATAATGCAACTGAGCAGTCGGCATCGAACCTGAATCGAACCAAACATCAATTAAATCGGTTTCTCTTTTCATGGGTTTACCTGTCGGAGAAACCAATATTAACTCATCTACATAATTTTTATGTAAATCGAATTTGTTATAATTCGCTTTACTCATGTCACCCACCACAAAATCAGCTAATGGACTGTTTTTCATAAAACCAGCAACCATTGATTTTTCTAGTTCTGACTTTAACTGTTCTACCGAAGATATACAAATTTCCTCATCACCTGCTTCAGTTCTCCAAATTGGAATTGGAATTCCCCAATAACGTGAACGTGATAAATTCCAATCGTTTAGGTTTTCCAACCAATTACCAAACCTTCCTGTTCCTGTGCTTTCAGGTTTCCAGTTGATGGTTTTGTTTAAGGCAATCATTCGGTCTTTTGCAGCGGTTGACTTAATAAACCATGAATCTAACGGATAATACAACACGGGTTTGTCGGTTCTCCAACAATGTGGGTAATTGTGTTCGTATTTTTCAACTTTAAAGGCTTTGTTTTCTTCTTTCAGTTTAATGGAAATTAAAACATCTACTGATTTTTCTGGAGCTTCTCCTTCGTTGTAATATTCATTTTTCACATACATTCCTGCAAACTCACCCATTTCTGGTCTAAATTTGCCTTGTAAATCTACCAAAGGAACTGGAACACCATTTTCATTTAGTACTAACATGGCTGGGACACCTGCTTCTTTCGCTACACGAGCATCATCAGCACCAAAAGTTGGAGCAATGTGCACGATACCTGTTCCATCTTCGGTGGTCACAAAATCTCCCGCAATAACACGAAATGCTTGGTCTACATTTTCGTAAGGCAAAGCATAAGGTAATAATTGTTCGTATTGGATGCCGACTAAATTTGAGCCTTTAAAATCTCTAATTTGAATTCCATAAGGTTTCTTTCTACCTTTAAATAAATTCTTCTCAATAATTAAATTTAAATCCTCCCATACAGAATCTATGTCAGGATTTAAATCATTATGTATTCTCTCTTCGTCATCGCAAGAAATTAGAACTCCTTCACCAAAATGTTTTTCATACAAATCAGCTGCAATTATTACAAATGCTGGTTTATTTGTGTATTGATTGATAGTTCCAACTAATGTATAAGAAATTTTCGATCCCACAGCTAAAGCTGTATTGGATGGCAAAGTCCATGGAGTGGTTGTCCAAGCGAGAAAGAACACCTCCCTGCCCTCCTCAAGGAGGGAAGCCAATACACTCAACTTTTCGGTAAATTGTTGATTAGGTTTTACCTTAAACTGTGCAACAGATGATGTATCCTTCACATCTTTATAACACCCCGGTTGGTTGAGTTCGTGTGAGCTTAAACCTGTTCCCGCTGCTGGTGAGTATGGTTGTATCGTATAACCTTTATACATTAATCCTTTTTGGTACAATTGACCCAACAACCACCAAACCGATTCCATGTATTTGTTTTCGTAGGTAATGTATGGGTTTTCCATATCTACCCAATAACCCATTTTTTGGGTTAAATCATTCCAAATATCGGTGTATTGCATTACCGTTTCGCGACATTCCTTATTGTAATCATCAATAGAAATTTTCTTTCCAATGTCTTCTTTAGTAATACCTAATTTTTTTTCTACACTTAACTCAACGGGCAAACCATGTGTGTCCCAACCTGCTTTACGTTTTACTTGAAATCCTTTTAAGGTTTTATAGCGACAAAATATATCTTTAATGGCTCTTGCCATTACGTGGTGAATGCCAGGCAATCCATTGGCGGATGGCGGACCTTCATAAAAAACAAATGGTTGTTTGCCTTCTCTGGTAGAAATACTTTTTTCAAATACCTTGTTGGCTTCCCACTTTTCCAATACTTTTTTGGCAACATTGGGCAAATCTAATCCACTATATACTTTATACTGACTCATTACTATTTTTAAGAAATGCGAATTTAATAAAAAAGTCGTTCCCTAATGTCATTTCGACATAAACGTTAGTAGAATAGCGGTTTTTTTTGAAAAAATAAATTTTTCGATAACACTAAAGTAAGTACAAATACGCTCAAGCTATCTGTATAAAATTATAAATCATAAAAATTATTCCGTGTTTTTACCTTTAAAAAAAAGAGTATATAATTCAACTAATTTCAGCATTTCACCTCTTGTGAACCCTTGTTTACCAACATACATTTACCATATAATTTAAAATATAAAGTCATGAAAAATTTACTTCTAATTTCAATCATCGTTCTAAGTAGCGGTTATTGCTTTTCACAACATGAAAAAGAAAATAAAAAAGATTATCAATTGAATTATGAGGAATTCATTACTCATTATGGTGTTGATGATACTAGTATAGCAATTATTGATATTTTCTTTGATAAACGACAAAATTGCGCTGGTGGAAAAATGTCATTTTTATCGTTATCAGCAGGAATTGCACTGTTAAATGCCCCGATTGGCATAGGATTAATGGCGGTTTCAACTCCATTATATGTTAGTGGAACTATTACCCGAATAAAATACAACCGAAAACATTTGTTAGAAACACTTATTAATTATCAAAACGAAAGTGTGTTAACTGTAAATCTTAAACAAAGAGTGGTTACTTATTTAGAACTTGAAAATGAAATTCATCAAGAAGAAATAGCAAATGCTCAACTAATTTCTTATAGAACTATTAGAACAACTAAATAAAAATCTAACACTATGAAAAAGGTTGTAGAAAATATTTATTCAGCAATGTATAAAAGAAACAGCGACATCACTTTTGTTGAAATGTTATTGGTAACTGTTACCACTATTTGTGTGCTTTTAGTGGTAATAGTTTTTACAGCGTTTACTATAATTTAAAGAAGTGGTTGTGGTGTAAAAAAATTACTCAATCAACTGATGTTGATAAGCGTACTTTATCATTTCAGCAGTATTCTTAACATCCAGTTTACTTAATATGTTTCTTCGATGCGTTTCAACAGTTCTAGGGCTAATAAATAATTTTTCTCCAGCTTCCTTATTCGTATCTCCTGCTGCAATATATTTTAACACTTCTACCTCTCTTTCAGACAAATCATTTCCTTTAGAATTATCTTTGCTCATTAAAGAATTAATCATCGCAACCGATACCTCATTGCTGTAATATTTTTTACCTGAAGCAACAGTATTAATTGCCATTATCAATTCACTGGTGTTTGCTTCTTTTAAAATGTACCCTGTAGCCCCAGCTTTCATCATACTGGTAATAAATGTTTCTTCGGCATGCATCGTCAAGGCGAGGATTTTAATGTTTCTATATTTTTGTGTAATAATTTCAGTAGCTTCAATACCACCCATTCCTGGCATATTAATGTCCATTAAAATAACATCAACACGGTTTGAATTTCGCTCCAAATAACTAATTACTTCTTCTCCCGAACTTGCTTCAGACGCAATTTCAAACTCAATATTTTTTTTAAGCATTAACTTAATACCATTTCTGATAATTTGATGATCATCGGCAAGTAATAATTTTATTGTAGCCATTTATAAAATTGATATTGTTTTATTAAAAAAGTTTCATCAAATATAATTATATTTTATCATATAATTTGTTAAAACTATACCCATTAATTTATAATCAAATTGAATATCATAATTAACTGAAATTACTATTTTTACATTTAATTTGGGGGATTAGCTCAGTTGGCTAGAGCGCTTGCATGGCATGCAAGAGGTCGTCGGTTCGATTCCGATATTCTCCACCAAATAAATAGAGGTTATGTCAACCTCTATTTATTTGTTATTCATATCCTATTTTATTTTGGCAAATAAAATAATACTCCTAATTGAATGCCCAATACTATCCCTTTACTGTTATCAGTATTTTTATAAATATTAGTTAGTGAATAGTGATTAAAAACCCCAAAATTTAAATTAATTTCTTTTGATGCTCTCCAATTTATCCCAACCACAGATTCTTCAGCCAAAAAAGCAGGCTCATGTGGTATTTTACTTATATCAGAATAAGTTTGGCCTTGGTAATTCAAGCTTTGTTCGATTTCTGCAGACAAAACAAAATAAGTCATTAAACCTATCTCCATGTATACACCTACTTTTTCTCCAGATGTAATTAAAAATTTAAGAGGAACACCTAAAGACGTAATATTACCTGTGGTTGTGATGTCGTATGTTGATGAAAACCCATTATTATAATTTGTCACATTCCCTAATGGAATTCTTTGATAATTAAATCCCGTTTTAATACCAACATAATCATTAAAATAAATACTTAAATCTAAACCAAAGTTAAACGTAAAATTATATTTCATTTTTGTATCAATTGTCTCACCAAAATTATTCCCAGCGGCAATATCATTTTCCATTAATTTACCATAACCTGGAGTAAAATGAAAACCAAGGTGTGGTCCTTTTCGAATAAAAGTTTCAGAGCATTTATCTGATGGATTATCAATACTAAAAACCTCTTTAGTTCCATTCTCAAACTTTACAAAAACAATTTCATATTTAGGCAAGATATAATCAGGTCCTAGTAAGTTGTCAAATTTTTTAAACTTCACATTATCAATTCCTATTTCGATAATCTTAGAAGGAATTTCTGTGCCATCTTTTTTAACTATTAAATCTTGAGCAAAAAGATTGCATATGAATCCAATCGTAAAAAGAAGTACCCCTATTTTTTTTATTTCTAGATTTGAAAGTAATTTCATTGTAACTAAGTTTTATATAAAAATTAATCCCCAATAGTATACTAGAAAAGTTTATAAAACTATCTTCTTTAAATATATTTTTTAAAAGGTATATATTTGGCCCTTTTTATATCATTTTTATACATTTTTGCGTTTTTTAGTATTTTATAAAATAAGTATAATTTTTCATGAATTTTATTTTTTAACTCATAATTACTACTCTCTTTTAATACAATAATAACTTAAAGAATTAATATTACTTTTGATAAACTTATATTAGCAAATGAAATTTACCGAATTTGGTTTTGAACCTCAATTAATAGAAGCACTCGATGCCATGGGGTTTGACACTCCAACACCAATCCAAGTAGAAGCCGTTCCTGCAATTTTGAAAGGAAGAGACGTTATTGCTTGTGCCCAAACTGGGACTGGAAAAACAGCCGCTTTTGTTCTCCCTATTTTAAATGCCATTTGCAAAAGAGGCAGTTCCGACAAAGTAAGTACCATCGTTATTGTGCCTACCAGAGAATTGGCCATGCAAATTGACCAACAAGTAGAAGGTTTGAGTTATTTTACCAATGCTACTTCAATCGCTATTTATGGCGGTGGTGATGGACAAAGTTTTGATTCTGAAAAAAAGGCACTAACTACTGGAGCCGATATTGTAATTTGTACACCAGGTCGATTTATTTCTCATTTAAACATGGGCTATTTTGATACTTCGGGAGTGAAACATTTTATTTTAGATGAAGCCGATAGGATGTTAGATATGGGTTTTAATGAGGACATCATGAAAATTTCTGGTGATATGCCTAAAGAAAGACAAAACTTGATGTTTTCGGCAACCATGCCACCAAAAATCAGACAATTATCCAATCAATTATTGAAAGACCCCATCACCATTAATGTTGCTATTTCTAAACCCAACGAAGGAATTTTGCAAGCTGCTTATTTGGTTCACAATAACCAAAAAATAGCACTCATCAAACATTTGTTAAAAGGAAAAGATCACGATTTTATTTTGGTTTTCTCCTCCAGAAAATCTTCCGTAAAAGAAATTACCAGTGCTTTAAACAAACAAGGATTACCTGCAAAAAGTATTCATTCGGATTTAAATCAACAAGAACGAGAAGCTGTTCTGTTAGATTTTAAAAACAAAAAAATACAATTGTTAGTGGCTACGGATGTTCTTTCGAGAGGAATTGATATACAAGGAATTAATTTGGTGATTAACTACGATATTCCGAGTGATGCCGAAGATTATGTGCATCGAATTGGAAGAACTGCAAGAGGTGACAATACTGGAGTTGCCATTACTTTTATTAATGCTGATGAATGTTATAATTTCTCTAAAATTGAAAAATTAATCGAAAAAGAAGTCCATAAATTAGCACTACCAGAAGGATTTGAAGATGGTCCAAAATACGATACTACTTATAAAAAACCCTTTAAAGGCAAGAAAAACTTTAGTAAAAAAGGAAACTGGAGTAAAAAACCGACGAAGTAATTAAAAAAAATTACACTTCTGGATAGAAAGCATTTTTAAAATGATTGATAATTTGTTGGTTTTTATTTTGGATAATTGAAATCACATCAAATCGACACTCTAAATCAATTTCTTTTTCATTCATATAATAATCTGCACCTTCTATTAAATGTTTTTGTTTTTTTAACGTAACGGCTTCTTCAGGCTCACCAAAAACAGAAGAACTCCTGGTTTTTACTTCAATAAACACCATCTCATTTTTATCAATAGCAATAATATCGATTTCAAATTTCTTTTCTCGCCAATTGTTTTCTGCCACCTGATAACCAATGTTTTGAAGAAAATTAATAGCTATTTTCTCTCCTATTATTCCCAACTGATTATGTTCTGCCATTTACATTAATTAACTGTTGTGTAAAAGTATTTATTAATTTTTGAGTAAAACTTTCTATCTAAAAATGAATTTTAGTAAACTTGCTCTACTTAAAAATAACATTATGCAACTATTAAAGTCCATCTCATTTTCAATTTTCCTGTTCATCTCTTCTGTTTTAATGGCTCAAAACTTTGAAGGAGTTATTGAATTTAAGCGGGTAAATTATTACGATGAAACTAATTATACTTATTATGTTTCGACTGACAAAGTAAGAATAGATGAATTAAAAAAAGACGGAACAGTTACAGGAACAATGCTAGTTGACCTTAAAACAAAAGAAGTGCTTGCTATCAACCATGAACGAAAATTATACATGGATATCAAATCAACCCCAAGTGTTAAAGATTTAAGTAAATCGGAAATTTTTAAAACCACAGAAAAAAAAGACGTACTTGGTTATAGTTGTACAAAATGGACAGTTAGTAATGTGGATTTTAAATCTAAAGCAGAATATTGGGTAATTGATAAAGGAAATTATTTCTTTTTTAATGAATTAATGATAGCACTTAACAGAAAAGATAGGATTGGATTATATTACATGCAAATTCCAGAAAATTCGGGATTTTTTCCAATAATTGGCGAAGAAAAAGGTTTTGATGGTAAATTGAAAGAAAGAATGGAAACTACTAAAATAACTCAAAAAAAAGTAGAAGCCACTATTTTTAAAATTCCTGCAGGTTATCAAAAATATGGAAACTCTTAGTCGAATGATAAACTACAATCATTTCCTACTTTTAGTTTTACGTTAGCACCCATTTTTAAAGCTAAATTGGTTGAAATATGTCCAGCCTCAAAACCAAAGCAAATTGGATAATCATATTCTTTTACATGATCTAAAATAATTTCTTCTGCCGTTTTTCCGAAAGGAATGGCATTATCTTTCATTTCTGTCATTCCACCCACAATTAGCCCAGAAAGATTTTTTAGCATTCCTGCTCTTTTCAAATTCATCATCATTCTATCTATATGATAAAGATACTCATCTAAATCTTCGATAAATAAAATTTTATTTTTGACATTCAACTGCGAAATAGTACCAGTTAAACTGTATATGATGGATAAATTTCCTCCGATTAATTCTCCTTCTGCCTCTCCTTTTCTATTCAATTGATTGACTTCAAATTGATAGTTCAATTTTTCCCCAAACAAAGCATTTTTTAAACTCGTTAAGCTTTCGGCTGAATTAGTTGAATAATTAATGGGCATGGTGGCATGCAAGGTTTGTATGTTAAAATTTTGGTTGATGTGATTGTGCAAAACTGTTACATCACTATAACCAACAATCCATTTAGGGCGTTTTTTGAATTCAGCAAAATCAATAGCATCGATAATTTGAACAGTTCCATACCCACCTCTTGCACAAAAAATAGCTTTAATAGTGGAATCATTTAAGGCTTGTTGTAAATCGTTAGTGCGTTGTTTTATTGTTCCTGAAAATTGGCAATCTTCATTTAATAGATTGTTGCCCAAAATTACTTCTAAGCCCCAATTTTTAAACACATCAATAGCAGGTTGTAATTCAGCCAACATAACTTTTCGAGCGGTAGAAATTATTATAATTTTATCACCTTTCTGTAAATAGGATGGATTTTGCATATTTAACTGAATAAAATAAAATACTAAATGTAACTTTGCACGAAATTAATAAAAATTGAAAGAACCTAAACGACATACCATAACTGCTGCTTTACCTTATGCAAATGGTCCCTTACATTTGGGACATATTGCTGGTTGTTATTTGCCAGCAGATATTTATGTTCGATTTTTAAAATCAAAAAACAAAGACGTTGTTTTTGTTTGTGGTTCTGACGAACATGGTGCCGCCATTACGCTTCGAGCAAAAAAAGAAAATACAACTCCCCAAGAAATTGTAGATAAAAACCATGCATTAATCAAAAAAGCTTTTGTTGATTTTGGAATCGATTTCGATATTTACCATAGAACTTCCTCCGATTTGCACCATAAAACTGCTGCCGAATTTTTTAAAAATTTGCATGATAAAGGCTCCTTTATTAAAGAGACTTCTGAACAGTTTTACGATGAAGAACAAAATCAGTTTTTGGCTGACCGCTACATTACTGGTACTTGTCCAAAATGCAATGCTCCCGGTGCTTATGGCGACCAATGCGAAAAATGTGGTTCCGCTTTGAGTCCAACCGAATTGATAAACCCTACATCAACCATTAGTGGAAACGCTCCAATTTTAAAGGAAACTTCTCATTGGTATTTACCCATGAATAAGCACGAAAAGTGGTTAAAAGAATGGGTAGAAACTGGCAAATTAGATGGTGTTCAACAACACGACCCTAGCAAATGGAGAAAACAAGTAATTGGTCAATGTAAATCGTGGATTGACAATGGACTACAACCACGTTCTATTACTCGCGATTTAAATTGGGGAGTAAAAGTTCCTGTTGAAGGTGGCGAAGGAAAAGTTTTATACGTTTGGTTTGACGCTCCTATTGGCTACATTTCTGCCACTAAACAATGGGCTTTAGACAATAATAAAAACTGGGAAGATTATTGGAAAAGCGATGAAACGGAGTTGATTCATTTTATTGGAAAAGATAACATTGTTTTTCACTGTATTATTTTCCCGATTATTTTAAAAGAACACGGTGGATTTATTTTACCAACCAATGTGCCTGCCAATGAATTTTTAAATTTAGAAGGCGATAAAATTTCTACTTCACGCAATTGGGCAGTTTGGTTGCACGAATATTTAGAAGATTTTCCAGATAAGCAAGACGAATTACGTTATGTGCTTACCTCTATTTCTCCAGAAAGTAAAGACAGTGAATTTACTTGGAAAGACTATCAGGCAAGAGTAAACAATGAGTTGGTTGCGAATTTAGGAAATTACGTAAATAGGGTAATCGTACTTATTAATAAGTTTTACGATGGAATTGTACCACCCTTTAATAAACAAGAATCACTCTCTATTGAAGCTAAAAATCCTGATTATTATTCTTATTTAGGATTATTAAAAAATTACAAAGATGTTGTGGAAGAATTAATCATCAACTTTAAATTTAGAGAAGGATTGTTTGAAGTGATGCGACTTTCTTCAGAAGGAAATAGAATTTTAGCAGATGTAGAACCATGGAAATTAATCAAAACTAATCCTGAGAAAGTAAAAACGGTGATGAATTCTGCCATTCAAACTGTTGCTGCATTGAGTATCATTTGCGAACCCTATCTTCCTAAAACTTCAAAAAAAATAAAACAACTACTAAACTTGAGCGAAGAAGACTTAGCATGGTTTACCATGAATGAAAAATTGATTAATTGTTCTTTAGTTCCAACAAATCACCAAATTGGCACAGCTGAATTACTTTTCCAAAAAATAGAAGACGACACCATTGAAGCACAGGTAAAGAAATTAAATAAAACTAAAATACATCAATCCAATCCTAAAGCAAAACCGATGAAAGAAGAAATTACTTTTGATGAATTTTCCAAAATGGACATCAGAATTGGCACCATATTAACTGCCGAAAAGCATCCAGATGCAGATAAGTTATTGAAAATGACAATAGATACAGGAATTGATGTTAGAACTGTTGTTTCTGGTATTGCTGAACACTATCAACCTTCAGCAATAATTGGAAAACAGGTTTCAGTTTTGGTCAATTTAGCACCCCGAAAAATTAGAGGAATAGAATCGCAAGGAATGATTTTGATGGCAGAAAATAATGAAGGTGAGTTAGCTTTTGTTTCACCAGAAAAAGTAATTGATAACGGAGGAGAGGTAAAGTAATGTGTAAATGAGATGTCATTCTAAACGAAGTTTTATCGAAATAAATTTTCGTAATAAAACAAAGTGAAGAATCTGTTTTAAACATTCATCTGGCAATAGATTCTTCACTTCATTTTACACAATTCGCTTTGGGCGAATCGGCAAAATATCGTTCAGAATGACAAAGAAATACAAGAAACAGTTAGTAAATTATTAAAGGAGGTTCTAAACCCAAAACATGGAAAATAATAAAAAATATATAAAAGATAAACCCAAAAGAAAAGCTGGAACTTATGTTCGGAAACCTTATAAAAAAGCCGAATTTAAAAAAGACCGCCCAGCCAAAAAAAATAATCCTCATACCAAAGCTGATGATGGCTTAACTCGATTAAATAAATTTTTAGCGAATGCTGGCATTTGTTCTCGAAGAGAGGCTGATACATTAATTGGTTCAGGTGTAGTTACCGTTAATGGAAAAGTAGTTACAGAAATGGGGTTTAAAGTAGCTCCAGAAGACAAAATTACTTATGGTGGGGAAACCATTAAAGGAGAAAAAAAAGTTTATATTTTAATGAATAAACCCAAAGATTTTATTACCACCGTTGATGACCCTTTTGGCAGAAAAACAATACTAGAATTATTAGGGAAATTAAAACAAAGAGTTTATCCTGTTGGAAGATTAGACAGAGCAACAACAGGAGTTTTAATGCTAACCAACGATGGAGATTTAACTAAAAAATTAACTCACCCCAAATTTGGAGTTAAGAAAATATACCATGTAACATTAGATAAATTTGTTTCCTCAACTCATTTGAAACATTTATGCGACGGTTTCGAATTAGAAGATGGTTTTACCAAAGCCGATGTTGCCGTTCATATAGGCAATGGAAACGACAAAAAACAAGTTGGCATTGAGCTACATTCTGGAAAAAACAGAATTATCAGACGAATGTTTGAACATTTGGGTTACAAAGTAGTTAAACTAGATCGCTCTTATTTTGCTGGATTAACAAAAAAAGATTTGGCTCGTGGTCAATGGCGTTTTATGACAGAAAAAGAGGTTGGTCTTTTAAAGATGAACCAAAAATAAATTCACTTTCATTTTATTATATCATCCTCAATAATGTAACAAGTATTTTAAATTTTTGTCATACTGAGCCTGTCGAAGTATAGATAAAAATTAGTACTCAGCTTCGTCTTATCCTTCGACAACACTTCGACAAGCTCAGTGTGACAAGGATGACAAATTTTTCTGAGAGTAGCCAATGTTACTAATCGCTTCAAGAAAAAAATCATTCTTCACATCCTATTGATAATAAGTTTCTTTTCATCCTAAAAATTGGGTGCTTATAAAATAGAATTTTGTTTGTCACGTTAATAAAAGGGAAAGAAAAGGGATTTTAGTGGTGTAGTTAAGCATCCCTCTAAATCTCCTTTCAAAGGGAGACTTAAAAGTTGTAATGAAAAAATTAAAAATCACATCAATTGTAATTGGAGCAATAGTAGTAATACTAGTTGCAACAGGTATTATTTTTTCAACAATTTACGAAGACAAAGTAAAAGCCTTTATTATTGAGCAAATTAACAACAACGTTAATACGAAAATTGACGTTAAAGAAGTCAATTTTTCTGTTTTCAAAAAATTTCCTTATGCCTCCTTGGAATTTAAAGAAGTAACTGCTGAAGAAGCAACAAAAAATGAAAAAAAAGAAACTTTATTTTCTGCCCAGTCTATATATCTTCAATTTAATATCATTGATATTATAAAGGAAAACTATATCATCAAAAAAGTACAAGTAGAAGATGGTATTGTCAATATAAAAATTGACAGATTTGGAAACGACAATTATCATTTTTGGAAAACAACAACCTCAGAACCAGAAAAAAAACTTTCGGTTGAATTAGAAAAATTAACCTTTCAACATGTAAACTTTTACTTGCTAAATGATTATAAAGGTTTGGATATGGACATAGAAGCAGTTGATGTTTCTTTATCTGGTAATTTCTCTAGCGATGAATTTACGCTAAACACCAAAGCCAACTTATTGGTCAACCAAATCAACGAAAACAATCAATCAATAATAAAAAACAAAAATATTAACGTCAATACTTCTTTAGCTGTAAATCAAAAAAAGAGATTGTACCATATCGAAAAAGGAGAAGTAGCCATAGAAAATATGAAGTTTGTTCTTTTTGGTAATATCAAAAATCAAGAAGAAGGTATTCGTTTGGACATTCATTCAAAAGGAAACGAATTAGAACTAAAAGAATTATTTTCGTTATTTCCTGCTCAACAAAAAGAAATACTGTCGGCATACGAAACTCAAGGAAGAATTACATACTCCTGTATCATAAAAGGTGAATTATCTATTAAAAAATCTCCTTTATTTGAGGCTGAGTTTACCATAAAAAATGGAACGGTAACTGAAAAGTCATCTAGTAAATCTTTAACCAATGTAATTTTATCTGGAACTTTTACCAATGGAAATGACAACAACAGCAATACCTCCAGATTAACCTTAAACCCTTTTGATGCCGATTTTGGAGCAGGACATATTTCGGGTAAATATGTAATCACTAACTTTTCTAACCCTTTTATAGAATTTGATTCAAAAGCAACGATTGATTTAGAAACTGCTAAAGAATTTTTTAAATTGGATACCTTAGAGCTAGCCAACGGAACTCTTGAACTTAATCTCAATTACAGCGGTTACGTTAAAGAACTCAATAATATTAAAGCGAGTGAATTACGAAAATTAAACGCCAATGGAACTGCTCGATTAATCAATGCTAACGTAAAGTTAATTGATAATCCAAAAACCATTAACAACATAAATGGTTCGTTTAAATTTAACAACAACGATGTGGATGTTGACACTCTTAATTTCAACATCAACAAAAGTGATTTTGAGTTAGATGGGAAATTTAAAAATTTATTGGCGTACTTATTTATTGAAGGAGAATATTTGGCTGTTCAAACTGACTTCCATTCCAATAGTTTAGTTTTAGATGAGTTATTGATAACTAATAGCGAATCTAGCAACGAAAAGACTTACACCTTTAATCTTCCACAAAATATTCATCTTAACTTTAATGCTAAAGTAGATACTTTTCAGTTCAGAAAATTTGTTGCAACTCAATTTCGAGGAAACATTCAATTAGAAGATAAAATATTAACAGCAACCGATGTTTCGTTTAATGCCATGAAAGGGAAAGTAAACGGAAATATTGCCATAGACGATTCCAAAGAGAATGAAGTATTAATTACAAGTAAAGCCCAAGTTGTTGCTATCGACATTCGCGACTTATTTAATCAATTCGAAAATTTTGGGCAAACACACATCAATGCTGAAAACATTAAAGGAACAACTACTACTAACATAGAATTTGCTTCTGTTTGGGATAAACAGTTGAATGTAAATAAAGATAAAATTTATGTTCTTGCTGATGTAAACATTTCCAGAGGCGAACTAATTAATTACCAACCTTTATTAGCCTTAAGCAAATACATCGAATTAGAAGATTTGAAAACCATAAAATTTAACACCTTAACCACGCACATAGAAATTAAAAATCAAACTGTTTACATTCCAAAAACAGAAATTAAATCTTCTGCGTTAGATTTAACCATTTCTGGAACACATACTTTTAATAACGAAATAGATTACCGTTTCAAATTGTTGATGAGTGATGTGTTGTGGAAAAAAGCAAAAGCAACTAAAAAAGAAAATTCGGAATTTGGATACGAAACAGATGATGGATTAGGGAAAACAACTTTGTTTTTACACATGACTGGAACAGTAAGTAACTATAAAATAAGTTATGACACTAAAGGCTTAAAAGAAAGTTTTGTAGAAGATTTGAAAAAAGAAAAAAATACGTTGAAAAATATTTTAAATGAAGAGTTTGGTTGGTTTAAAAAAGACTCGACTATTAATCAAAAAAATCCGTCAGCTGACGGACCAAAAGGTGACGGATTTGAATTGGAATGGGAAGAGGAAAAAGACAGCAAAAGTGAGGTCGACAAGAAGAAAGACAGCAAGAAACAAGATAAGAAAACAGAAAAAAAAGGGTTAGGAAAATTTATCGATAAAGTTGCACAACCTGACCAAGAAGAATACGAGGAAGATGGGGATTTTTAATTCTTGGAATTCCTTAGTTAAATTTATTTTTTAGAGTTACGTAAAGAAATATTTACTATATTCGATACCAAAAAATTACATATTACCATGAAACAATATCCTTTATACAAATGCATTTCCATTTCTTTTGTTTTTGTTTTACTTTCTTGTGGGCAGGAAAATGAAGCTACTACAACAGCGAATGAAATTGAAGAAACTTCAGTGGAAGAAGTGATTAATAGCAACTACCAATTAAATATCACAAATAGTAAAGCCGATTGGGAACGAACACTTGACCAAAAACCAACCAAACAAAAAATAAAACTGTTTGGCAGTATGGTAGATGTAGAATTGGGTGCAGTAAAATTAAACACCAACGGAACAATAACTGTAAATAATGGAGAATTGAAAACCACCAACGGTGATGTTTCTGATGCTACTGTTATTTTTGACATGGCTTCGCTTAAGTTTGCTCAAGAAAAAGGAAGTGGTTTGTTTGATGCCAAACAATATCCTAACTCAACATTAGCGTTAAATAATTTTAAAGTAGATAGTACGGGCTATTTAGCAGATGGAACACTCACCATTCAAAAAGTAAGTAAACCAGTTATTGCCCATCTTACTATTGTTAAAGTTGATAAAAGTTATTCATTAAAAGGTTCTTTTACCATCAATACCCTCGATTTTCCATTACGAGATAAGGTGACCGAAAAAGACATCAATAAAGACGAAATAAAAATTATTTTTAAATTGAACTATATCTTTAAATCCTAACTGATAAGGCTCTATAGATATGCAAAAATTCGAGCTTTTAAAAAGTTTTAAATCTAATAAATGGGCTGGAGGTTTAACCACTCAGCTTTTTATTTATCCACCAACTTCCGATTACCAACAACTAATTTTTAGTTTCAGAATAAGCACAGCAACTGTAACGACTGAAAAATCTGATTTCACAATACTTCCTGGAGTTTCTAGAAAATTAATGGTATTAGATGGAGAAATAACACTATATCACGAAAACCACCACACCAAACAGCTCCATAAATTTGATATTGATATATTTGAAGGAGCTTGGAAAACTTCATCCCATGGAAAATGTACTGATTTTAACCTGATGACAACTGGTAAAACAATTGGAGAATTGGAAGCAGTTATTATCAAAAAAAGTCAACATTTAATTTATCCCATCGAAAGCAAATGGAATTGGTTGTTCATCTATGTATCAGCAGGAAAAGTTAGTGTTCTGCTCAACCAAAAAAAACACATCATCCATCAGGGTAATTTATTAGCTCTTAACGAAATTGTTATTCATTCATTGGAGTTGGAAGGAACTGAAAAGAGTGAATTAATTATTTCTAAAATTTCAGTTTAATTTTATATTGTATATTTTTTTTGGTTGAATGATTTTATTTAAAAAATTGATAACGAACCCCAATAAAACCTCTAATACCTTGATTGGAAGCATAAACATAAGTAGGGTCAAAAGTATATCCATTTGGATTATCGGGGGAGTTTACATTTTTATCAAAAGGGTCGTTGGGTCGGAGAATAGAATATTTTGGAGGGGTAAAGTTAAGTAGATTTTTTATCCCACCATAAATTTCCCAGCCTTTGCTAAATGTTTTAGTCAATTGTATATTTTGTACACTGTACCATGCTGAATATTCAGGTCTATAATCGTTTTCTACTAAAGGTAATTTCATTGGTCCGTAAAGGTTTCCGCTGTAATCAATTTTGATGTTTGATTTCAGGAATTTATAACTAATGCTGTATGTTCCCGATACCTTTTCGGTTAATAAAGGTGCGTTTCGTTCTAAATTTCCAAGTTCGTTTCTGTTCATTTGGTAAACGTCTAAAAAGGTTGCTCCAAACATTATTTTTATGGGTAATTTAAAGTCGAAACTTGCATTAAAGCTCATTCCTTGAGAAACCGCATAACCATCTAAATTATCATAAATAATTTTGTCCGGGTCAGTTTCGTAGTCCGGAACTATTTTGTTGTTAAAATAAGTGTAAAACACACTTGCATCAACATTTATAAAACCAAATCCGGTATTAATAAATTTTTGATAACCAATGTTGCCATTGTAGCTTTTTTCTGGATTTAATTTATTTTTAATTTCAACCGTTCTAGCTCCTGTTACTGCTGCATGGTCTTCGGTAAATAGGTTAACCACACGATAACCCGTTCCAAAACTCAGTCTAATGTGCTGTTGGTCTGAAGGAGACCATTTGTAATTGATGCGAGGTGTGGCAATATAACCGTGACGAGAGTCGTGGTCTAATCGAATACCAAGTAACAATTTGTTTTTTTCATTCAAATAAAATTCGTCTTGCACAAATAATCCTGGTAACCAAAATTGCTCTGGTTTATTGATTGGATTTAGTGAGTCTGAAGTTTGAGTTGCAGATGAGTTATCGTCGTAGTAATTGTAACGCAGAGCTGTTCCAATCGTTAACCGGTGCAATTTTTTTATTTTTTTATCCCAATAGAGTTGAGCAAATGCAATGTTTTGATTGGCAAGGTAAGGAACATTTCCGTACACCGAATTCTGGTTATGATTGGAATAAGAAAATGAACTGAAAAGGTTTTCTTTGATTGGTAATTGGTATTTTCCAATCAATTCGTATCGGCTGGTATAAATAGATTCTCCATAAATACTGTCGCCACCTCTAAATTTAGGTTTCCACTGCATTTCTCCACCCCAGCGGTCTTCGTAAATATATCGTAAAGCAACAGAAGCTTCTTTTTGTTCTTTTCGTTTAAAACTCCATTTATTAAAAAGAGCAACTCGGTCTTGTTGAGTGGCATCAGTAAAATTATCACCGTTGTTATCTATTGGTAGGGAATAGTTAAAGTAATTGATACCTATAATTGAAGTAGCATTTTTTACTTTAAACTTGGTGGTAATATCGGTATTTACCTCACGCCAACTGGTGGTGAAAACATCAAACGAAAAATCAGGAGTTTTCTCGGGGGTCTTAGTAATAACATTAATTAAACCACCCACAGCCTCTGAACCATATAAAGTAGAAGCTGGACCTTTTACAATTTCCATTTGTTCAATCATACTGTTAGGAATACCATTTAATCCATAAACAGAAGCCAACCCACCAACTATAGGCATTCCATCAATGGTTATCATGGTATAAGGACCTTCCATACCATTAATGTGAACATCGCCAGTGTTACAAACGCTACAATTAATTTGCGGACGAACACCATTTACAATTTGCAGAGCTTCAAATAGTGCTGGGGTTGGATTTTTTCTAAAAAAAACAGGAGTAAATACCTCAATTGGAGCAACCGATTCCATTAATGTAACTTCATTGAGTGTCCCGGTTATAACAACTTCGTTTAGTTGTTGCTCCATTTTTTCCAAGTCAAATTGAATAGAAGTAGTTTCACCAGATTTTACTTCAATGGTTCGTTTATAATTTTTATA
Organism: uncultured Vicingus sp.; assembly: GCA_964360245.1. Classification (GTDB taxonomy): domain Bacteria; phylum Bacteroidota; class Bacteroidia; order Flavobacteriales_E; family Vicingaceae. The sequence continues at coordinate 5,901 of CAYHWX010000030.1, read as the reverse complement.
CCCAATGGCTGAAGCTTGCAAGGTGTATTTTCCCACAGGAATATTATTTAGCTTAAAAATTCCTTGTTCGTTGGTTGAAGTTCCGAAAGCAGTATTACTTATACCAACATTTACATAAGGTACAGCATGGCGTTCACAACTAATTTTTCCTGTAATGTTTCCGGTAGTTTGACTAAAAACAGTAGCATAAATAAGAAAAAAGAATATAAATAAAAATCTCATTTTATTTTTTTATACAAAGCTAAACATAAATTTAGACATGTCTAAAAATATAATTTTATTAATCTTAAAATTTAGTGTAACTTTGGTGAAAATATATTGAATGAACTCGTTAGCAGAAGAAAATTATTTAAAAGCATTGTACAAATTGGATGGAAAAACGAATGAAGTGCAAACGAATGCTTTAGCAGATGAATTAAGCACCAAAGCTTCGTCGGTTACTGATATGATGAAAAAATTATCAGACAAAAAATTAGTAAATTACGAGCCATACAAAGGAGTTTCATTAACTAAAAAAGGGTGTGCTATTGCGTTAAATGTTGTTCGAAAACATCGCTTATGGGAAGTGTTTTTGGAAGAAAAATTAGGTTTTAAATGGGATGAGGTGCATGAAATTGCAGAACAATTGGAACATATTCAAAGCTCCGAATTGATAGAAAAATTAGACCAATTTTTGGATTACCCAAAGTTCGACCCACATGGCGACCCCATACCAGATAAAGATGGTAAAATTTATCAGCATTTAGAAATTACCTTATCGCAATTAGCAAAAAATGAAAAAGGAATAGTGGTTGGAGTAAAGGAACATTCAAAATCGTATTTAAACTATTTGGATAATTTAAACCTTGTCTTGGGTGTCGAAATAGTTGTGGAGGATAAAGCGGAATTTGATTTATCCATGAAAATTAAAATAAACAATGCTGATATAGTTACCATTTCCAATCAAGTTGCCAAAAATTTATATATAAAAAAGATAAATGAGAGTTCTAAAAATTAACATTCAGAATAATAGTTGATGCTATCAGATAGCTGATGAGATAATGAAAAATTTAACTGGAAAATCTTTAGAAGAAGTTAATGAAAGTGTTGACACAACAGGAAAAACAACCTTTTGGAAAAAACTTTTTGCTTTTATGGGACCCGCTTATTTGATAAGTGTGGGGTATATGGATCCAGGCAATTGGGCAACCGATATTGCAGGAGGAAGTCAATTTGGATATCAATTACTTTGGGTTTTATTAATGAGCAACTTAATGGCTTTGCTATTACAGAGTTTAAGTGCTCGTTTGGGGTTGGTTCGTGGATTGGATTTGGCACAAGCCTCCAGAGTAACATATCCACGGGCTATCAATTTTTTCAACTGGATTTTAGCAGAAATTGCTATTGCAGCTTGCGATTTGGCCGAAGTAATTGGTATGGCTATTGGCTTGCAATTGTTATTTAATATACCTCTTTTAGCAGGCGTTTCCATCACCGTTTTAGATACTTTACTTATTTTACTTTTACAAAAAAATGGTATTCGAAAAATGGAAGCTTTTATTTTGGCTTTGGTTGCTACTATTGGTTTTGCTTTTATTGCTGAATTAATTTTTTCAAAACCAGATTCTGCAGAAATGCTGAAAGGATTTATTCCAAGCATTCCAAACGACGGTGCTTTATATATAGCCATTGGAATTATTGGAGCTACTGTAATGCCTCATAATTTATACCTTCATTCCTCGTTGGTGCAAACACGAAAAATTAAAAGAACACCTGAAGGTGTAAAAGAAGCTATAAAGTTTAATTTTATTGATACTGGAATAGCTTTGAACATGGCATTGTTTGTTAATGCTGCTATTCTTATTTTGGCTGCAAGTGCTTTTTTTACAAATGGAAATTTTGAAGTGTCCGAAATTCAAGATGCTTATCATTTATTAGAAGGTGTTTTAGGAACTCGTTTCGCACCTCTTTTGTTTGCCATTGCCTTAATTGCCGCAGGACAAAGTTCTACGTTAACAGGAACATTATCGGGGCAAATTGTAATGGAAGGATATTTGAATTTGCGTATTCAGCCTTGGTTAAGAAGACTTATTACAAGAATGATAGCTATTATTCCAGCGTTTTTAGTCATTTATTTTTTTGGCGAAGGTGCCACTGGAGAATTGTTGATTTTAAGTCAAGTTATGTTAAGTTTACAATTGGGTTTTGCAGTAATTCCGCTCATCCATTTAACCAGCGATAAAAAACAAATGGGAAAATTTGCCAATAAAATGTGGGTAAAAATTTGTGCATGGTTAGTGGCTGTTGTAATTGTTGGACTAAATGCGAAACTGGTTTTTGAAACTGTAAAAGGATGGATAGAAAATGCCGAAAATCCAACCTTATTTTATTTTACTGTTGTGCCTTTAGTTTTTGCATCGTGTTTATTATTATTATACATTACTTTTAGTCCACTCATAAAAAATGCTAAATTTAAAAACTCACAAGTTCCTCATGGTTTGTTAGAAGATTTGGAAATTATTAAAATATTAAAATACAACCGAATTGCCATTACTGTTGATTTTAGTACCAGTGATAGCAAAGCCATTAGTAACGCCATTTCACAAGGTGGGAAAGAGGCGGAATATGTTTTAATTCATATTGTTGAAACTGCTGGAGCAAGGGTAATGCAAGGAGAAATTCAAGATTTAGAAACTACTTCAGATAAAAGTAGTTTAGAAAAATATCAAATTAATTTAACCGAAAAAGGGTATCAAGTTCTAATAAAATTAGGTTTTGGAAATCCTAAGAAAGCAATTCCAGAAATAGTAGATGATTTTAATTGTGATTTGTTAGTAATGGGAGCACATGGACATAGAGGCTTAAAAGATATTATTTTAGGTACCACTTTAGATGCCGTTCGACATCGAGTAAAAGTTCCCGTGTTAATTGTAAAATAGTATCTTTGTCGTTGTTATGACTGCTCCAATCAACATAAAAAATAGAAGAGCTAAATTCGAGTACGAATTTTTAGAAAAATTTACTGCTGGAATTCAATTAACTGGAACGGAGATTAAATCTATTCGTGCTGGAAAAGCCAGTATTGTTGAAGCTTTCTGTTTTATTAATAACGATGAACTTTTTATAAAAAATATGTTTATTGCCGAATACGAAGAAGGCTCCTACAACAACCACGAACCACGTAGAAACAGAAAATTATTGTTGAATCGCAACGAAATTGATAAGCTCGTAAAAAAGAAAAAAGATGTTGGGTTAACCATTATTCCTATTAATTTGTTTATTAATGGTAAAGGTTATGCAAAAATTGACATTGCATTAGCAAAAGGTAAAAAATTGTACGATAAACGTCAAGATTTAAAATCTAAAGATGATAAAAGATCGATGGATAGAGCAAAAAAATCTTAATCAGTCATGCAAATAAACAGTTCGAATAGTCAACCCCAATTTTCGGTACTAATTTTAGCTGGCGGAAATTCTACTCGAATGAAATTTCCAAAACCTTGGTTAAAAATTGATAATACTACATTCTTAGAAAAAATTATAAAAACCTACCAAAGTTTTGGTATTAAAAATATTGTTGTGATTATCAATCAAAAATTTTGCATTGAACCTTGGGAAAGTAAAATTAAATTCCTAAAAAAACAGGCAATAATTATTGAAAACACAGCTGTTGAAAAAGGTCGATTGTATTCCATCCAATTAGGACTTCAACAATTAGCTGATGCTGATTTTGTCTTTATCCAAAACATTGACAACCCTTTTATTGATAAAATAATACTGAAAAAATTACAACAAGATAGATGTGAAACTGGAGTTACCGTTCCTACTTTTAATCAAAAAGGTGGTCATCCAATTTTAATTAATCGTTCGATAAAAGAACAAATTATTAATAATTTTAACAGTTCATCTACCTTGCACGATGTCATCAATCAGTTTGATAGAAAAAATGTTGAAGTAGCTAATGAACTTATTTTGATAAATATTAATACACCTGAAGAATACAAAAAATTTGAAAGTGCATAAATTATAATGAATATTTATATCGAAATAGAACAGATTAGAAAAAGAGGAGAAAGTGCTGCTTTATGCATTATTGTGCATACCAAAGGTTCTACACCAAGAAAAGCAGGAGCTAAAATGATTGTTTTAGAAAATGGTGGTATAATTGGAACAATTGGTGGTGGAAATCTCGAAAAAAAGGTAATAGAAAATGCACTTCAACAAATTAAAAAAAACGAAACGCAATTATTTAAACATGATTTATTACATCAGCATAACATGTGTTGTGGTGGAAATGTTGAAATTTACATAGAACCTATTAAAAAAATGAATAAACTATACGTATTTGGAGCAGGGCACACTGGAAATGCTTTATCAAAAATTGCTCATGAATTAGATTTTGATATTTATGTGATTGATGACCGAAAGGAATACCTAGATGAAATAAAAACTGAAGGAATAAATAAATTAAATCTAGAGTATAAAAAAATTCTTCCAACATTACCTTTCGATAAAAATACCTATGTTGTAATTATGACCTACGAGCATGTTCACGATAGAGATATTTTATCCTATTGCATTAAAAAACCTCATGCTTATATTGGTATGATTGGAAGTCAGCGTAAAGTTGAATTAACCAAAAAAATGTTTTTGGAAGGTAATATAGCCACCAAAGAAGAATTAGAAAATGTGGATATGCCTATGGGAATTTCTATCAATGCTGATAGCCCAGAAGAAATAGCAATTAGTATCTTAGCAAAATTAATAGCAGTTAAAAATGGATAAACGGATAGCAATAATTACAGGTGCAGCAAATGGAATTGGAAAAGCCATTGCTCAACGTATGAAAAACGATAACTACACCACAATTTTAGTGGATGTAGATAAAACAAATGGTGAATCTTTAGCAAAAGAATTGGGCAATTCTGCTAAATTTATTTCTTGCGACATCAGTAATCAAAATGATGTAGAAGCCTTGTTCAGTAAAGTTACAAAAGAGTTTGGTGGAGTTGATGTGATTGTAAACAATGCTGGTATCATTCGCGATAACGTGATTTGGAAAATGTCTGTTGAAGATTTTGATAAGGTTATTGATATCAACCTAAAA
>CAYHWX010000030.1:0-805 GCA_964360245.1 uncultured Vicingus sp. | reverse complement strand
CTAAAAGGAACTTGGTTAATGTGTAAAATTGCAGGAACATTAATGCGAGAACAAAAAAGAGGAAGAATTGTAAACATTGCTTCTCGTGCTTGGTTGGGAAACAGAGGGCAATCTAATTATTCTGCTTCTAAAGCTGGAGTTGTGGGGTTAACAAGAGTTTTAGCTCTGGAATTAGGCACCTATGGTGTGTTAGTAAATGCTATTGCACCAGGATTAATTGATACTCCTTTAACTCAAAAGTTACCATTAGATGTTCAAGAAAAATTAATTCAAGCACAACCCACTAAATCAATGGGAAAACCTGAAGATATTGCTAATGCTGTTGCTTTTTTATGTGATGAAAAAACTCAATTTATTACTGGTCAAACTCTTTATGTTGATGGGGGAAAAAGCATTGGAGCAGGGTTGTAAACTCATTTATTTAAACAACCTCAAGCAAAGCTTAGTGCTTGAGATTGTTTATCATTTGCAATAACTCCCCACTAATTAGATTAGGAGGGTTCTAAAAATTAATATCCCATCTATCAAGAGGGGCAAGGAGTGTGTAAATAAAAAACTCAATTTTTAGAACTCCTCTTAAGCTAGTCCACAATAGAAACACTTCCTATCTTGTTGAAGTGTTTTATTCCATTAAAATCCGTAAATGAGATACTCCAAACATAAACGCCATTAGGGACTAATTTACCTTTGTAAGTACCATCCCAACCCTTTTCTAAATCATGAGATTCAAAGATGACCTCTCCCCATCTATCAAAAATCATAAAAGAATAATTTTTGTCAATAATACCAAAACCTTTTGGGATAA
>CAYHWX010000029.1:0-35974 GCA_964360245.1 uncultured Vicingus sp. | reverse complement strand
CGAGCGAACAACATGCTTATAATGTTGGTTGTATGTTTAGAGATCCAAATAATGCTTTATTACCTAATTGGAAACACATCCCAGTTGGTTATCACGGTAGATCATCTTCTATTGTTGTTTCAGGGACTCCGATACACCGACCAAAAGGACAACAACAGCCAAAAGATAATGAACCACCAGTTTTTGGCCCATGTAAATTGCTAGACTTTGAGTTAGAAATGGCTTTTATTACTTACGATGGAAAACCATTAGGTGAATCTATTTCTACTACTGAAGCTGAAGAATACATTTTTGGAATGTGTTTGTTTAACGATTGGAGTGCCAGAGATATTCAAAAATGGGAATATGTTCCGCTGGGTCCATTTTTAGCAAAAAATTTTGGTTCATCAATTTCCCCTTGGATAGTTACATTAGATGCTTTAGAACCTTTTAGAATTAAAGGCATTGTTCAAAATCCAGAAGTATTTGATTACTTAAAATACGAAGGAGATAAAAATATTGATATTAACTTACAAGTAGCTATACAACCCGAAAATACAACTGAAACTGTAGTTTCCAATTCTAATTACAAATACATGTATTGGAATATGAATCAACAATTGGCTCATCACACGATTAATGGATGCAACATAAAAGCTGGTGACATGATGGCTTCTGGAACTATTTCTGGTAATGATGAATCAGCTTTTGGTTCGATGTTAGAAATTTCTTGGAAAGGAACTAAATCAGTAAAAATGGCTGATGGATCAGAACGTAAATTTATTGCTGATAATGATACCGTTATTATGAGAGGTTTTTCCGAAAAAGATGGAGTAAGAGTTGGTTTTGGAGAGGTAAGTACCAAGATATTGCCAAGTAAATAGAAATCAATATCCTTTGTTAAGTAATTCTTCCCAAGGAATATTAGACATCACTAAACCAATAACCAAAAAGTAGATAATAAAATAGATAATCATAAAACTGGATAAGCAAACACCTATAATTGCACATATTTTACCTGCTTTTATATTATTATATGAACTTTCGGAATAGGATGAGGGAGATAAATTATAGATTTTAATCGCTTTTCCAGCCAAAAATAATGCGGTAATACCAATTCCAAGACCAACAATGCCAATACACCAACAAGTAACTATTGATAAAATACCCAACACCAAAATAGTAGTAGCATTTGGTAAATCCTGTTTCATCCTATTAGCATTTAACGATTGATTTTCCATAATTGTGACATTAATAAAAGCAACTCATCGGATAACCTCAAGTCATCCGATGAAGTTGACTTTATCCGATGAATCGTGAGTTTAAAAATTTCCAAACCCTTGCATAAGACCAGTACCCAATGCAGCACCTAATATTCCAATGTAAATAATAAGGAAAATGATATAAATACTAGATAAACATAGTCCGATAATAGCACAAGTTTTACCTGCTTTCACATTTTTATAAGAACTCTCGGAGTAGGTCTCAGGAGCACTTAAATACAGTTTTATTGCTTTGTTTCCCATAATTAAGGCAATAATACCTAATGTGATGCCAATAATTCCATAACAAAAACAAAATACAATTGATAAAATACCTAACACCAATACTCCAGTAGCATTTGGTAATGCTTGTTGATTTTGAGGGGTGTTTAAAGATTGATTTTCCATAAGTTTAATTTATTAAAAAAGCCCTGACGATTCTGTCAGGGCTTAAATATAACATTTATTTGTTAAAATTAAGAAGTAATCATAGCATCTAGAGCTTCTCCTCCAGTACCCGATCCATCTTGTGATTTGTACTGAGCTTTACCAAATCCTAAAATAGGAATAAAAATGATTGGTAATAAGATGATACCAACAGTAAAGCCTTCATTTTTCCCAAATCGTTTAGCGATTCTATTCCAAATCCAAATAATAAAAACAATATTTGCATAAGGAATTAAACATAGAGCTCCCCACCACATCGGTTTTTCTGCAATTTTTGCCATTACAAAGTAATTGTAAAATGGTACAATACATGCCCATCCTGGCTCTCCTGCTTTAGTAAATATTTTCCATGTAGAAGCAATCATGAAAATAGCAAAAGCAACACCAATAATAATAGCAATAATCATTATTATTTCATCTTCTCTCATAATTTTTTTAATTATTAATTAATAAAAAAATTAACTCATGTGTTTTACATTCAAGTAATACATTACAATGAATGCAGCAGTAATAACAACTCCAAAAACATTAAAACCACTATAAACAACTCCCATAATTGCGGATACAACACTTGCACCTGCGTAAAGCATAAAGCCTTGTTTTTTCAATTTCCACATTTTAAGTACTCCAATAAGAGCTACAATTGTTGTTAAAAAACCGACAGCTATATAAGCCCAAGTCATTGTAGCACTTGGTCCTGCTGAAGTAATGGCTTCCATACCTTCCATACCTTCCATGCCTTCCATAGCATCCATGGCAGCTCCTGTAACTGCTGTTGCAGCACCCATTAATGTAATTACAGTAATGTAACCAAATATTGCAAAACCTGCTGCAATAAAAGATAAAATACATAATACTGTTAAGAATACTGGTCTTTTTCCAGCACCTGCTTCTGATTTTGTTTCTTCACTCATAATTTAAAATTTAGTTAAACAATTAATTTAATTAGTTAGTGGTGCAATTTATAAAGATTATTAATATCCAACAAATTTTATCGGGTATAAATTATTAACAATCTATAAAATAATGCTTGTCGTCGAATTTACTATTCTGTTTCTGTTGACTTTAGCTAATTAATAAGAATGTTTATAAATAAATTATTATTAGAAGAATTTAAGTTATTAGTTGAATAAAAGTGAATTATTTATTTTATTCATCCAAACCTTGGTATTATTTTTTTAACTTTCTAACCGTCATCTTTAAAAACTATAAACTTATTGGTTAAATTCGCAACTTACTTTAATTAAGAATTAATATAAATAAGATAAAATATGAGTTACGATGTAATTATTGTTGGAAGTGGACCAGGTGGCTATGTGGCTGCAATCAGAGCTTCTCAATTAGGCTTAAGAGTAGCTGTAATAGAAAGAGCGGAATTAGGTGGTATTTGTTTAAATTGGGGTTGTATTCCAACTAAAGCTTTGTTAAAAAGTGCCAATGTTTTTGAATACATTAACCATGCAGCCGATTATGGGATAACCGTTAAAAGTGCTGATGCCGATTTTCCTGCAATTGTAAAAAGAAGTAGGGATGTTGCAGAAGGAATGAGCAATGGAATTCAATTCTTAATGAAAAAAAATAAAATTGATGTGATAAAAGGAAAAGCAACACTAAGAAAAGGACAAAAAGTAGCTGTTGAAGGAGACGACCTGCCCGATGGCAAGGCGGGCAAAAAAGTTACAGAGTACGATGCCAAGCACATCATCATTGCAACAGGTGCTCGTTCTAAAGAACTTCAAAACTTACCACAAGACGGAAAAAAAATTATAGGATACCGAGAGGCATTGGTTTTACCTAAATTACCTAAAAAGATGGTCATAGTTGGCTCTGGTGCAATAGGTTCTGAGTTTGCTTATTTCTACCATACAATGGGAGTTGAAGTTACTTTGGTTGAATTTTTACCCAACATAGTTCCATTAGAAGATGAAGAGGTTTCTAAACAATTAGGCAGGTCTTTTAAAAAATCAGGGATTAAAGTGATGACTGACTCTTCTGTAGAAAGTGTTGATACAAAAGGTGCTGGATGTAAAGTGGTTGTGAAAACTAAAAAAGGAGAAGAAATAATTGAATGTGATGTTGTTCTTTCTGCAGTTGGTATCAAAAGAAATATCGAAAATTTAGGATTAGAAGAAGTTGGTATCATTACTGATAAAGACATTATTGTTACCAACGATTATTATCAAACAAACATTCCTGGCTATTATGCCATTGGAGATGTAACCAAAGGATATGCACTTGCACACGTTGCTTCCGCTGAAGGTATTATTTGTGTGGAGAAAATAGCAGGTGCTCATGTAGAACCGTTGGATTATGGAAATATTCCAGGTTGTACCTATTGTTCTCCTGAAGTCGCTTCTGTTGGTATGACTGAAAAAATGGCACTTGAAAAAGGTTATGAAATTAAAGTGGGTAAATTTCCTTTTTCGGCTTCTGGTAAAGCTAGTGCTGCTGGACATAAGGACGGATTTGTAAAACTAATTTTTGATGCTAAATACGGCGAATTATTGGGCGGACATTTAATAGGAGCTAATGTTACCGAAATGATTGCTGAATTAGTAGCAGTTCGAAAATTAGAAACCACAGGACATGAATTAATAAAAACAGTTCATCCTCACCCAACTATGAGCGAAGCCATTATGGAAGCTGCTGCTGCTGCTTATGGTGAAGTTATACATATGTGATTTTATTTGTCATACTGAGCTTAGTCGAAGTATCTAAAAAATAAAATAACCTTTTGAAAAATAAAATCCCAATCATCAGGTTGGGATTTTTTAGCTTATTCATATTCTCTTTACCAATTTTTTAATAACTTTATAAGGTTATTATGAAAAAATTAAGATTAATACTTCTTTTATCCTTTGTATCTAATTTTATTCAAGCACAAAACCTTTTACCAAACCATAGTTTTGAAGAAAAAATTGAATGTCCTTATCACTCTTTTGGATCTATGTTTACTCTAGATTGGATTACAGCAAATCCTAATCCATTTACATATTTTAATTCTTGTGATAGTACTAATGTTTTTGGAGTTCCTGTAAATGCGTCAGGTTATGGATATCAATTGTCTTATGATGGCAATGCATACATAGCAATTACCACATATGGTTATTCACAGGGCAGTTCAAATCATAAAGATTATGCCCAAGTTAAATTAAAAGAACCTTTAGTAGCCGGTAAAGAATATTATTGGTGTTTTAGGGTTTCCTTGTTTGATAATTCTGTTTTTATATCTAACAATATGGGGTTAGCATTGTCTAGTCAATTGATAAATTCTACAAATTACGATATCATTATTACTCCTTTTTATAATCATAATGATATGATTTCAGAAGCAGATACTTGGGTTGAATTATCTGGATCATACACTGCCATAGGTGGAGAAGAATACCTAATTATTGGAAATTTTCATCCAATGAATAGCACAAATATTGCTTCAAATAGTTTACATCAGTTTATAGGTTTTGATGGCTCTTATGAAGCAACTTACTATGTGGATGATATTTATTTAGGAGATAAGAATAAATGCTCTAACGCAGAACCTGAAATTTCCAATGTTTTTACTCCAAATGGTGATGGTAATAACGATTTATTTTTGCTCGATTTTCCATTTATTAAAGCTACAATTTACAACAGATGGGGACAAAAAATATTTGAAGTAGAAAATAATGGTGGTTCTTGGGATGGTAGAACTACTTCAGGTACAATAGTTTCTAATGGAACTTATTTTTATATCATTGAAACAGAAGTTAACACTTATAAAGGTTATGTAGAGTTGTTACGATGATGTTTTTATTAAATCCCATACATTTAATGAATTAAGAGATATATATATTTTATATCTTTACTTTTTATGTGCGGAATTGTAGGAATCATATCTTCAAATGAAAAAGAGCTGAACAAAATAGTTGTTGCCACGCAAACTTTAGCTAAAAGAGGTCCTGATAATAGAAGTACAGTTAAATTTCCAAATTTAGCACTTGGTCATGCTCGACTTTCTATTATTGATACATCTAAAGAGGCAAACCAACCTTTGTCAGATTTTACCGAAAGATACACCATTGTTTATAATGGAGAAATTTTTAATTTCCTTGAACTAAAAGAAGAATTAATAAAGCAAAAAATTCACTTTAATACGAACAGTGATACTGAAGTTTTATTAAGTCTTTACATTAAATATGGAAAAGATTGCTTGGAGAAGCTAAATGGTTTTTTTGCTTTTGCCATTTTCGATAAACAAAACAATTCTTTGTTTGTTGCAAGAGATAGAATGGGAATTAAACCACTTCTTTATTATTTTGATGGAGAGCAATTTATTTTTGCATCAGAATTAAAAGCCATTTTAACTTTTAATATAAAAAAAGAAATTGATAAGGTTAGCCTGTTTAACTATTTACAATTTAACTATATTCCAAGTAACAATTCCATTTTAAAAAATGTTAACAAACTAAAACCTGGCCATTTTATTTTTATCAATACTATTCAAAAACTTCCTGAAACTATTGAGGAACAGCTTTATTATGAAATTCCTTACCACAAAGAAAAAACAATACCTATTAATGCTTTAAATTATGAGAAAGCACAAGAAACACTCAGAAATTTATTAGAAGATTCCGTTAAAAAGAGATTGGTTGCTGATGTTCCTGTTGGTACATTTTTAAGTGGAGGAGTAGATTCTTCCATCATAAGTTTATTAGCCAAAAAGCATAAGTCTGATTTACAGACATTTTCAGTAGGATATAAAGATGAACCCTTTTTTGATGAAACCAACTATGCCAATGCGGTAGCCAAAAAAATAGGAAGCAATCATCATGTTTTTTCTTTATCAAATAATGATTTGTACGAAAATTTGAATGATATACTCGATTACATTGACGAACCTTTTGCAGATTCTTCAGCAATTGCTGTTTATCTGTTAAGTAAATACACCAAAAAACAGGTTACAGTAGCTTTGTCGGGTGATGGGGCAGATGAACTATTTTCGGGCTACAACAAACACACAGCAGAATTTAAAACTCGTAATCCTGGAATAGCAACTTCTTTAGTCAAAATAGGTTATCCAATTTGGAAAAACTTACCCAAATCAAGAAATTCAAAAATTACCAATATCAATCGACAACTCTATAAATTTAGTTTAGGAGCAAAACTTTCTCATAAAGCAAGATACTGGGAATGGGCATCGATAATTAACGAAGAAAAAGCCAACTATTTATTAAAAGAAGAGTTGATTTTTAATCCTCAACGATTAAGTGACGCAGCTTTTGAATATAAAAAACGCAAGGATGAATTGCTAAAAAATATTCATATAGATGGAGACCTAAATGAGATACTTTATACCGATGTAAAAATGGTATTAACCAATGACATGCTTCGAAAAGTAGATGCTATGAGTATGGCAAATAGCTTAGAGGTAAGAACCCCTTTTTTAGACTATCGATTGGTTAATTTCGCTTTTTCATTACCAGTAGCTTTTAAAATTAATTCGGAGATGAAGAAAAAAATTCTTCAGGATACTTTTAGAAAAGAATTGCCAGAAGAAATTTACAACAGACCAAAACATGGCTTTGAAGTTCCTTTAATGAGTTGGTTTAGAAACGAATTACGATCAACCATTGAAAATGATTTATTAAGTGATAATTTTATCGAGGAACAAGGAATATTTAATGTTGTAGCAACTAAAGCGTTAAAAAATAAATTATTTTCTAATAATCCCGAAGAAGCTCAAGCAACCATTTGGGCTTTAATTGTGTTTAATACGTGGTGGAAAAAGTATATGAATTAGATGATTTGATAATTAGACAATGTGATAATTTATGCCTACCATAAGAGTCTGTACAAAGTTTGTCGAATTAGAGGATTAATGTTGGGGAATAAAAAGTAAATAAATTGGTAAAGAAAAAAATAAAAATACTTCGAATAATTAACCGATTTAATTTAGGTGGACCCACTTATAATGCTGCTTATTTAACCAAGTACTTAGAACCCGAATTTGAAACGTTATTAGTTGGTGGTGCTAAATACGAAGAAGAAGAAAGCTCTGATTTTATATTAGAAAAATTGGGAATTAAATTTATTGTAATTCCTGAGATGAAGCGAAGTATTAACATTAAAGATGACCATAAAGCTTATCAACAATTAAAAAAAATAATTAAAGAGTTTAAGCCAGACATTGTTCACACACACGCTTCTAAAGCAGGAACTCTAGGACGATTAGCTGCATTTCAATGCAATGTTCCTATAATTGTTCATACATTTCATGGACATGTATTTCATTCCTATTTTGGTAAGTTTAAAACCACATTTTATAAAAATATAGAACGCTATTTGGCTAAAAAATCGACTAAAATAATTGCGATAAGCGAAATTCAAAAAGAGGAGCTTTCACAACAACATAAAATATGTAAAGCAGATAAAATAACGGTTATTCCTCTTGGTTTTGATTTAGATCGATTTCAAGAAAATACAGACAATAAAAGAAAATCTTTTCGTAATCACTACTTTATCAAAGATGATGAAATAGCTATTGGTATCATCGGAAGGTTAGTTCCAATTAAAAATCACCAACTTTTTATTAACTCAATTAATGAAATACAAAAAAGAACTTCAAAAAAAATAAGAGCTTTTATTATTGGAGATGGGGAGGAAAAAAACCAACTGATTAACTTCTTAAAACGTATAGAACTTGATTATGTGGAATGGAATAAAGATAAGTTTTCTGCAACAGTAACTTTTACTTCGTGGATTAAGGAAATTGATTGGGCAAACGCAGGATTGGATATTATTGCATTGACTTCTTTAAATGAAGGAACGCCAGTAAGTTTAATTGAAGCCCAAGCGTCCAATAAACCAATAGTTACGACCAATGTTGGTGGAGTTGAAAATATTGTGTTAAAAAACGAAACTGCTTTTATTACCGAAACAAATAATTTAGAGGAGTTTATAAGTAAATTATTAAAATTAGTTGATGACGATGAATTAAGAAAAAAAATGGAAAAAAAAGGATGGGATTTTGTAAAAAAAGAATTTCATTACCTACGTTTGGTGGGTGATATGAAAAATCTTTATTATTCTTTACTAAACAATAATAAAAAATAGATGATTTTTCTCATAGATTTTAATAGATTTGTTAAATAATAAAAGATATTAAGAATGAAATTGAATAGATTTAAAAGCAGTTTAGCTTTTGTGGCTTTATTTTCGTTGATTGCATGCAATTATAACTCAAGTGTTATGATGAAAACTGCTAAAGATTATCCTTTCCATAATCCTCCAACAGAAACATCAGCTGAATACATAATTACACCAAGTGATATTATTGAATTTAAGTTATATACTAACGATGGGAGTGTTTTAATAGATTTTACAGCCATAAAAGAAGACCAAGCTAGGGTTTCTAACACCGACAACTCAACTTATTTAATTGAATTTGATGGATTCACTAAACTCCCAATAATTGGAAGAATAGAATTGATAGGAAAAACAGTAAAACAGGTAGAAACTTTACTAGAGGAAGTTTATTCAAAATATTACATTAAACCTTTTGTAATCGTTAAGGTGGTCAATAAAAGAGTTACTGTTTTTCCTGGTGGTAGTGGTGAGGCAAAAGTTATTCCTTTGGTAAACAATAACATGAGACTTATTGAAGCTTTAGGGGCTGTTGGTGGTTTAACCAAACTAGCAAAAGCAAATAAAATAAAGTTAATAAGAGGAAATTTAAAAAACCCTCAAGTATTTTTATTTGATTTTACTACAATTGAAGGTTTACAGCAATCAGATTTTGTATTACAAGCAAATGATATCATTTATGTTGAACCCCGCTCCGATTATTTACAGGAACTTATTAGAGATATCGCTCCTGTTTTGAGTTTAATTACAAGTACAATTACATTAATTGTTGTAGTTAACAGTTTAAATAATAAATAAGTAGTTTTTTATGAGTGAAGAATATCACGATAAACAAAACAATGAAGCTATATCCAACTTTAATACAGAGTTGGATATTATTCTTTTATTACAAATTTTTAAAAAGAATTTGTTGTTGTTTATTGCTATAGTTGTAACCACTTCTATTGTTGCATTTATTTATTTACGTTACACAGTCCCTCTTTATCAATCTCAATTAGTTCTTCAGGTAGGATCAAAAAATACTGCCGACCAAGTTTTAAAAGTAGATAATTTTGAAGAAAAAGAAGATGTTGAAAAAGACGTGGAATTACTCAAATCAAAGTTTTTATTGAAAAGAGCACTATCAAAATTACCTCTAAATGTTAGCTATTTTAATCAAGGTAAATTTTTAACTTTTGAGTTGTATAAAAATTCCCCAATAAAAATAGAATATCAGATAAAAGATTCTTCCATAATTGGTGTTCAACATTTTGTTGAAATAACTAACAACAACAAATTTAAGCTATATGAAAATGAAAAATTAATTGGGGAATTTTCTGATAGAGAAAAAATTCAAACCAATTTTGCTGAATTTATAGTAATTTTTAATGATTACGAGGAGGCAAAAAATGCTCAATCTGACATAAAAAACACCTTATTATTTTTCACCATTAATGACATTGAAAGTTTAACAAATTCTTACATTTCAAGTTTAAACGTCTTTCCATTAAATCCTTTAGCTAAAACAATTAGCCTATCTTTTCAAGATAATAATGCTGCTAAAACAGCTGATGTTTTAACTGCATTGGCTAATGAATATATTATTTATGATATTGAGGAACGAAGTAAAAGTTCTAAAAATGTAATTGAATTTTTGGATGACCAATTAGATAAATATTACAACAAAGTAAAACTATCGGAAAATAGTATCGAAGAGTTTCAAAAGACCAATAAATTGACTGATATCGATAAATTTTCTTCTTTGTACGTAGATAGAGTCAACAAATTAGAAAATCAGTTGGTAGATTTAGATTTACAGAGAAGTGTATTATCCGAAATTAATAATTCTGTTAAAGGTAAAATCAAAGATATTGATGTTTATAATTTACTACCTATTCTTTCAGGAACAGAATATGAGATTAGAATTACTTCATTAATTACAGATATTCAATCATTGCTTATTCAACGCCAAAAATTGCTAACGGAAGCAACTAAAGAAAGTGATTTATTAAAAATTCACGACCAACAAATTGAAACACAGAAAGAGGTTTTATTTTCAACCATATCATCATTGGTTACTAAATTAGAAGCTAGAAGAAAAGATGTGATTAATAAAATTGAAGAAATTCAAAACAAATATTTAAATGTTCCAGCAAAGGAACTACAATATGCGAGATTGCAAAGAGTATTATCGATAGATGAAAAGTTTTTTACCCTAATCATGGAGAAAAGAACAGAATATTCTATTTCTGAAGCTGGTTTTGTTCCTCAACATACTATATTAGATAAAGCAGCAGTTCCTAGCTTACCATTTTCACCGAATAGAAAAATGGTGATGATTACAGGTATTCTTTTAGGGATTGTAATTAGTCTTATTATTTTAATTCTGAAATACGTTTTAAAGAATACTATTTCTACCATGGATGAGATTACTAAAAATTCAAATGTATCAGTTGGAGTATTAGGTACTGTACCCGTTTATAACAGAGAAATTCCTATTTCTCAGTTGGTGATTAATCGAGATCCGAAATCGGTTATTTCCGAGGCTTTTAGAACCATTAGAACAAATCTACAATTCATTTCCAAAAGTGATGAGAGTAAGTTAATGGCGATAACTTCCACAATTTCTGGAGAAGGAAAAACATTTTGTGCAATTAACTTATCTGGTATTATTGCCATGTCTGGAAAAAAGGTAATTATCTTAGATTTAGACATGCGGAAACCAAAAATCCACTTAGGGTTTGGTGTGAAAAATGATAAAGGAATGAGTACTATATTAATTGATAAAGATGAAATAAAAAGTTGTATTCATCATAGTGAGTTAACTAATCTAGATTTTATTACTTCCGGACCAATACCACCCAATCCATCTGAATTAATTATTAGTGGAAAATTGGATGAAGTTGTAGCGGAATTAAAAAAAGAGTACGACTTAGTTGTTTTAGATAATCCACCTATTGGATTAGTTTCTGATGCAATGGAAATGCTTAAAAAAGCAGATTATCCTATTTATGTATTCAAGAGCGAGTATTCCAGAAAAAATTTCATCAATAACTTAAATAAATTGATGGTAGAAAATGGAATTAAGAAACTTTCAATTATTTTGAACGGAGTTGACTATAGCAACAAATATTACAGTTACGGTTATAATTACAATTATAGTTATGGCAATAAAGATGGTTATTATTATGATGATACTCAAAAAGAAAAACTAGTAAAAAGAATATTTAAAAAGATAAAAAAGAATTAATGCAGTTTGAAAAAACAGATTTTGAAGGGTTGTTGGTAATAGCACCAAAAGTATTTGAAGATGAACGAGGTCATTTTTTTGAATCTTTTAATAAAGATGAATTTATCAAAAATGGATTAGCTGTTGAATTTTTACAAGACAATCAATCATTATCTCAAAAAAATGTATTAAGAGGTCTTCATTTTCAGATACCCCCTTTTTCACAAGCAAAATTAATACGAGTTATTAAAGGAAGCGTATTAGATATCGCTGTAGATATTAGAAAAACCTCTAAAACTTATGGAAAATATTTTAAATTGGTTTTGTCAGAACAAAACAAAACTATGATTTATCTCCCCGTAGGTTTTGCTCATGGGTTTTTAACACTAGAAGACAATACTATTTTTTCGTACAAATGCACTAATTTTTATCACAAAGATTCCGAATTTAGCTTAAGATGGAACGATAAAGATTTTAATATAAATTGGGGTATCGATTATCCAATTTTATCCGACAAAGATCAACAAGCACAAAACTTCAATCAATTCAATAGCCCATTTTAATGCAACTACTTTCATTAAAACACATATTATTTTTCTTAGGCACTTTATTTTTCTCTATATTGATTAATAGTATAATGCTGAGGTTTGTAAAAACATTAGGAATTAGAAATGATAAAGAAACAGTAATAAGATGGAGTGATCAAGTTAAACCTGCTCTTGGAGGATTAAGTTTTTACATTATTTTTTTACTATCAATATCACTTCATTCATTCATTTTTTCATATTCTGGAAGTGTTGTTGATTTTCAAATTACAGGAATTGTAGGGGCGGTATCTTTAGGTTTTTTAATGGGATTATCTGATGATGCTTATAATACTCGACCCATATTAAAATTTTTAACTCAAGTTTTATGTGCTGTTATTCTAATTTACTCTAATACCTATATTACTATTTTTGAAAATAATATTTTTAACTATTTATTGACGATTATTTGGGTTGTTGGACTAATGAATTCCATCAATATGCTCGATAACATGGATGGGATAACTACCATTGTTGCCATACTTATCAGTTTTACTATTTTGGCTATTATGCTTATAAATAATGAAACACATAGCGTTGGAATGACCATTGTAATCGGCTTGTTAGCAGCACTACTAGGTTTCTTATATTTTAACTGGAATCCTTCAAAAATGTATATGGGAGACACAGGTAGCCAATACTTAGGAGTTTTACTTGCTGCATTAAGTATTAAATATTTATGGAATCCAGTTACAACCGATGAGTTTTCAATTTCTAGACAATTTTTAATACCATTAATATCTTTTATTATTCCAATTGTTGATACCACAACAGTTGTAGTTAAAAGAATAAGCAAAGGTAAATCTCCATTTATTGGAGGAAAAGACCATACAACACATCATTTATCGTATTTAGGCTTGTCAGAGAAACAAGTCGCTTTAGTAGTTACGTTAATATCACTTGCTTCATCACTAATTGTAATTTATGTAATATCAAGTATTAAAGTATGGAGTCATCTTTATACCACTGTTTTTATTACCTATTTTTTAGTAGTTTTTGGTTTTTTATTTGCAATTGCTAAGAAAAATACCAACCATTAATATTTCAATGAATACAGTAAATGATTGACGTTAAAGAGGAGTTTATTGAAATAATAGGTTCAAGAGTTCATAATCTAAAAAACATTTCAGTTAACATTCCAAGAAACAAATTTGTTGTTATAACAGGTGTTAGTGGAAGTGGAAAATCATCATTAGCATTTGATACCATTTATGCAGAAGGACAAAGAAGATATTTAGAAACATTTTCTGCCTATGCTCGCAATTTTTTGGGCACTATGGAGCGACCTGATGTTGATAAAATAAGTGGATTAAGTCCTGTTATTTCTATCGAACAAAAAACAATCAGCAAAAACCCAAGATCGACTGTAGGTACCATAACAGAAGTGTACGATTTTTTTAGATTGTTATTTGCTAGGGCATCCGATGCTTTTTCATACAACACAGGTGAAAAAATGGTAAAATACACCGTTTCTCAAATTATTGATTTAATAATCGAAAAACATTCAGAAAAAAAAATAATTCTACTAGCACCTATTGTTCAAGGACGAAAAGGACATTATCAAGATTTGTTTAATCAAATACAAAAACAAGGATTTTTAAAAGTTAGAATTAATGGAGAGATTAAAGGCATAACAAAGGGAATGAAATTGGATCGATACAAAACTCATGATATCGAAATAGTAATTGACCAACTCGTAGCTAACGAAAAAGATAGAAAAAGAATTTCCGATTCTGTAAATTTAGCCATAAAACATGGAAATGGCTCTATCATGGTTTTTGATGTAGAGGAAAATCATTACTTTTTGTTAAGTAAAAATCTAATGTGTCCAACTACCGGAATTTCTTATGATGAACCCGCTCCAAATTTATTTTCTTTTAACTCCCCTTATGGTGCCTGTAAAAAATGTAATGGTTTAGGTTTAGTATCTGAGATAGATTTAATAAAAATAATCCCGAATGCCAATGCAACTATTAAAAATGGAGGAATAGTCCCATTAGGCAGTTACAAAAATAATTGGACGTTTAAACAGATTGAAGCGATTGGAAAGAAATTTGGATTTACTTTAAACACTCCTATTAAAGAAATTTCTGAGGAAGCGATAAATTATTTACTCAATGGCTCTTCAGAAACGATTACTTTAAGTCAAGAAATAGCTGGGATTGTGTCAGATTATAACATAGAATTTGAAGGCATTGTAAATATTATTATTCGTCAATTTGAGGAAAATGAAAGTGTATCGATTGGCAGATGGGCAAATAATTTTATGAATAAAGTTCCTTGTCCTCAATGCGTGGGAAGTAGATTGAAAAAAGAGGCACTGTTTTTTAAAGTTGATAATAAATCAATTGCCGAAGTGTCAAATATGGATATAAAATCACTATATAATTGGACTTCTACTTTGCAGGAGAAATTAGCAACTCAACAACAAATTATTGCTAAAGAAGTTTTAAAAGAAATTAATAGCAGATTAAAATTTTTATTAGATGTCGGCTTAACTTATTTGTCATTAAATAGAAGTTCAAGCTCTTTATCTGGAGGAGAAGCTCAACGAATAAGGTTGGCAACACAAATAGGTTCTCAGTTAGTTAATGTATTGTATATATTAGATGAACCCAGCATTGGATTACATCAAAGAGATAATCAAAAATTAATCAATTCTTTAAAAGAGTTAAGAGATATTGGTAACTCAATAATTGTTGTGGAGCACGACAAAGGTATTATGCTTTCTTCAGACTATATCATTGATGTTGGTCCTAAAGCAGGATTATATGGTGGTGAAATAATATCACAAGGGGATCCAGCAAAATTTATTAAAAATAATACAGAAACAGCCAACTTTTTAAGCGGTAAATTAGCGATAGAAATTCCAAAAATAAGAAG
This sequence comes from uncultured Vicingus sp., assembly GCA_964360245.1. GTDB lineage: Bacteria > Bacteroidota > Bacteroidia > Flavobacteriales_E > Vicingaceae. The sequence goes on along the minus strand of CAYHWX010000029.1, from coordinate 20,489 downwards.
AAAAGGAAATGGAAAATTCATAGAATTAAAAGGTGCTAATGGACACAATTTAAAAAATATAACATTAAAACTTCCTTTAGGAAAACTAATATGTGTTACAGGTGTTTCTGGCAGTGGAAAATCTACATTAATTAACGAAACTTTATACCCTATATTAAATCAATACATTTATAATTCAGTAAAAAAGCCTTTGGCTTACCAATCCATTAATGGAATTGAAAATATTGATAAAATAATCGATATCGACCAATCTCCTATAGGAAGAACACCACGTTCAAACCCAGCTACCTATACTGGAGTTTTTACAGATATTCGGTATTTATTTAGCAATTTACCTGAAGCAAAAATCAGAGGATATCAACCAGGAAGATTTTCTTTTAATGTGAAAGGAGGAAGATGTGAAATATGTAAAGGTGCAGGGGTAAAAACAATTGAAATGAATTTTTTACCAGATGTGTATGTAGAATGTACAGATTGTAATTCAAAAAGATACAATAGAGAAACATTAGAAGTAAGGTATAAAGGAAAATCAATCAGTGATATTTTAAATTTAACAATCAATCAGGCTGTTGATTTTTTTGAAAATATACCTGAAATTATCCGAAAAATAAGAACTTTGCAAGAGGTAGGTTTAGGGTATATAAGTTTAGGACAGCCTTCCACAACTTTATCAGGAGGAGAAGCTCAACGTGTTAAATTAGCAACTGAATTGGCTAAAAAACAAACAGGAAAAACGTTCTATATTTTAGATGAACCTTCAACAGGACTTCACTTTCATGACATTAAAGTATTGTTAGAGGTAATTAATAAGTTGGTTGATTTAGGAAATTCAGTGTTAATTATTGAGCATAATTTAGATATTATAAAAGTGGCAGATTATATTATTGATATTGGTCCTGAAGCAGGAAATGATGGTGGTGAAATTGTAACACAAGGAACTCCAGAGGAAATAATCCGTAATAAAAAAAGTTATACAGCAAATTACTTAAAAGAAGAATTAATATAAATTGATTATGAATAAAGATAAAATTAAAATAATTAACAAGTTCAAAAAAAAAGATTGGAACGAAATAAAAGTACACGATTCCTGGATAATTTTTAAAGTGATGGCAGAATTTGTAGAGGGATTCGAAAAGATGGCAAAAATAGGTCCTTCGGTTACTATATTTGGTTCTGCCAGAACTAAAGCAGATAACAAATACTTTAAAATGGCTGAAGAGATTGCTGGAAAATTAGCTCAGAAAGGTTATGGAGTAATAACTGGTGGTGGTCCTGGTATTATGGAAGCAGGGAATAAAGGTGCTCATGAAGCTGGCGGTAGTTCTGCAGGCTTAAACATCGAACTTCCATTTGAACAATTTAGTAATAATTTTATCAATGCTGATAAACTCATCAATTTCGATTACTTTTTTGTCCGCAAAGTAATGTTTATAAAATATTCTCAAGGGTTTGTTGTTCTCCCTGGTGGGTTTGGAACTTTCGATGAACTTTTTGAAGCAATCACTTTAATTCAAACTGGAAAAATTGGAAAATTTCCAATCGTGTTAGTTGGCAAAAGCTATTGGTCAGGATTAATTGAGTGGATTAAAACAACCGTTTTAGAAATAGAAAGCAATATTAGTCCTAAAGACCTTGATTTATTTACTTTGGTGGATACAGTAGATGATGCAGTAAAATGTATTGATGATTTTTATGGCAAGTATTTATTAAAACCTAATTTTTAACTTTATTAACATTTATTAGTGTATAAGTGATTTTCATTTTTCCCTTTTCACGATACTTATATATATAGATTTGCTGTGATTGATGTTATTAACAGTTGTTTATAACTAATATTAATGTTCGATATTCCGAATATTTGTTTTATTTTTATTGCTGTAATCGCAATAATTAAAAAAATATGAAAAAGTTTACCTTTTTATTCATAACCACATTCCTATCTATAGGTATGTTATTTAGCCAAGAAAAATCAACTGGTTTAAAATATATTCCTTCAATAGGTGCTCACATAGGAGCTCTTTCTTATTTAGGAGATATCAAAGGAGCAGAAGGTGCTACAGTATATACCTATTGGAAACCAGCTTATGGATTTTATTTAGAAAAAAAGATTGGCAGCATTTTTGGCGTATCCATCAATGGAATGTTTGGAAAAGTTTCTAAAAGTCAATTAGATGACAATGTATTTTTAAATTTTGAAACAAGTATTACAAATATAGATATCAATCTTTTGTTAGACTTTGATAACGGGAAAGTTATTAATGAGTCTTCCTTGTTTTCTCCATTTTTATCGCTTGGATTTGGATATCTTGCATTTAATCCAAAAGGAGATTTATCTGCCAATGGAGTTATCTATAACCATTGGAGCGATGGAACATTAAGAGATATTTCTGAATCTACACCTGGTGCTGATACTTCTTCTATAATCATCATTAGAGATTATGATTATGAAACTCCTTTAAAAGATAGTGTGACTAATTATTCTAAAACTACTTTTACCTTTCCTATTCGTTTTGGATTAAAATTCAAATTATCTAGAAATTTGGATGCTAGGGTATCTCTTGCTTATATTTTAACTTTTACCGATTATATTGATAATGTAAAAGATGGCGGAAATGATAAACTATTATATACTTCATTTGGACTACAATATAATTTTGCACCTGCTGATAAAAAAGCTGATAAATATAAAGACTTTGATTTTTCTAATTTAGATAAAGAGGATTCAGATGGTGATGGTGTGTCAGATGAAAAAGATTTATGCCAAAATACACCTCAAGGGGTAAGTATAGACAACAAAGGCTGCCCATTGGATGGAGATGAGGATGGTGTTCCAGATTATTTAGATAAAGAGTTAAATACTGTTGCAGGCGTACTTGTAAATGCTGATGGAGTTACATTAACTGACCAAATGATTGAAACTCAAGAAAGAATGAAAGATTCTGTAGAAACTGAATTTAGAACATTTAAAGCTGAAGATTTATCTCAAGCAGAAATTGATGAAATACAAAAACAATATGAAGCAGCCAATAATGGGGCTAAAATAGTTACAATTACTATCCCAGAAAAATTTATAGCTCTCGATATTGATAACGATAAATATATTTCTGCAAAAGAAGTTACTAATGCCATCGATGGCTTTTTTGAAGGAGAAAATAATTTATCTGCAAAAGATTTAAATAATTTAATTGATTTTTATTTTGATCAATAATATAAAATGAATAAAAAATGATAAAACAGTTAATTCTTTTAGTCCAATTACTTGGATTGTTTTTTTACCAATTAATATTTACAGGAGATATAGCTGTTACACAAAAATTTCCAAGTTCTATTGCAAAGGGTTCAGAGGCACTTATTGAGATTACAATAAAGAAGAATGATATTGCAGGATTTGCAAAAATTCAACAAAATTTTCCAGAAGGATTTACTGCTGAGCCAGTAGATACTAAAGGTGCTACGTTTTCTTTTAAAGAAAATAAAGTAAAATTTATTTGGATGGCTTTGCCTGCAGAAAGTGAATTTACCATTTCTTATAAGATTAAACCTAACGAAACTGTTTCAGGCGAATTTACTGTAGATGGTAAATTTTCTTTTATCTCAGAAAGTGAACGAAAAAATATTGACATACCACCAGCAACTTTTTCCGTGGGTAATGAGTTGGTAGCGGATGAACCCAAAACAAATGAACCAGTAATAATTGAACAACCTGTTATTGAACAATCAACTGTTGGAGAAACAACTGCACCACTTGTAGCATCGATTGAATGCAAAAGAACTATTGAGAATATTGAAGGAGGAAAATATAAAGTAACATTAAATTTTGATAAAAAAGGAATTCAGGGATTTGCAAAAACAACCGAGCAAATACCAAATGGATTTACTGCAACTGAAAATGACTCTAAAGGTGGAGTATTTTCTTTTAAAGAACAAGAAGTGAAAATATTATGGATGGCTATCCCTAAAGAAGATAAATATTCCCTCACTTATACTATGGAAGCAAATTCAGAAACTGCCAACGGAAATTATAACATTAAAGGATATTTTTCTTATTTAGAAAACGATGTTACCAGTAAATACGACATTATTGAAACTAGTTTTGAGTTAACAAGCAATCAACTTGTCGCTGATAATCCTGTTGTTGAAAAACCAATTGTCGAAAAACCAATTGTTGAGAAGCCAATCGTTGAGAAGCCAATCGTTGAGAAACCTGTTGTCGAAAAACCTGTTGTTGAGAAGCCAATTGTCGAAAAACCAATTGTTGAGAAACCTGTTGTTGAAAAACCTAACAATGTGACTTCAACACCTAATCCAGAAAAAGGTGTTTCTTATAAAGTACAAGTTGGTGCAGGTCATCAAAAAGTGTCTGCTAATTACTTTTCTTCAAAATTTAATTTAAGCGATAATGTTAGTACCGAAACGCACGAAGGCTGGATTAAATACATAGTGGGTTCTTATAATGACTATAAATTAGCAAGAGATAAAAGGAACAGTGTTCGAAATAATGTGAAAACTGCTTTTGTAACAGCATACAATACTGGCAAAAGAATTACAGTTCAAGAAGCATTGATGATTTCTAATCAAAAATGGTATAAATAATATTTTTGTATCTTTAGTTTGTTAATTTCGTATGAGGTAAAGATTATATATGCTAAAAAGATATACATTTTTATTAGTTGCATTAATTGTATTTAATTCAGTTTTTGCAATTGAAAATAAGGATTCTATTCCAGAGCCTAAGGAAAAAGCACCTAAAGAAATGTTTTATGGACCTACTATTGGATTAGGAGTAGGTATGTTTAAATTTTATGGCGATATTTTAAATGCTAATTATGGAAACCCTTTAATTAGCAATATTGGTTATGATTTACATGTAAAACAACAATTAAACTCTTTTTTAACAGCTAAATTTTATGTGTTGTTCGGTACATTAAGTGCTAATGAGCGATCGATGGATAGAAACTTAAATTTTAGATCTAGAATTACAGTAGGTGGTTTTGCATTGAAGTACAATTTTGCTAATTTTTTAAAAGAAGATCGAATAATTAGCCCTTTTATTTCTTTAGGTATTGAATCTGTTGAGTTTCATTCAAAAACTGATTTATACGATAGAAACGGAAATGAATATAATTATTGGTCGGATGGTTCCATTAGAGATATGCCCGAAAATGATCCTAATGCAGCAAATGCAAGTATTCTTCAACGCGATTATATCTTTGAAACAGATATGAGAGAATTGGATTATGACGGTTACGGGAAATATCCTGAAAGAACTTTCGCTATTCCACTAGGTGCAGGAGCTTTAATGCACATGACTAAAAATATTGATTTCACAATTGGTGCTACTTTTCATTTTACCTTTTCTGATTTAGTTGATAATGTTACTTCAGAAAGTACTGGCGATAGAATAGGTGTTCAATCTGGAACTAATGGGAAAGATAAGTTTTTAATGACCTCATTTTCCATCAGCTATAATTTCTTAAAAGATGAGAAAAATGAAGAGATTAAAGAATTTAATGAAGATATTGATTATTTAGCTTACGATACAGATGATGAAGATAAAGATGGAGTTATTGATTTTATAGATGAATGTCCATGGACACCAGCAGGAGTTGAAGTAGATGAAAAAGGTTGTCCTTTAGATAAGGATAAAGATTTTGTTCCTAACTATAGGGATGATGAATTGGAAACTAGAGAAAAAGCTCCTGTATCTCCCAACGGTATTGAAATGACTGATACGATGATTTATGTTGCCTACCAAAGATACCTTGATTCTACTGGAATTTTTGCAGAAACTGAAACTAGAATTATATCAGCCCAAAAGTCAACTAAAAAACAATACAAAGTAAAAATTGGAGAATACACTCAAGCTATTGATGCAGATTTAGTGGATAAATTTTTAAGCATTCCTGACGTTGAGATTAAAACATTTGGTGATAGCTTAACTATTATTGCTGTTGGTGATTATGATAATTTACCTGAAGCAATTAAACGTAAAATACAATTGACCAGTGAAGGGTTTGATGCTGCAATTGTAGTTCAACAAGAAAAAAATGGAACATTTACTTCGGTTGGAGATGATGCCAATAATATGGCGGTTGATAATGTGAATGTATCATCAATTAATTCAACAGGTTTAATCTTTAGAGTTCAACTCGGAGCATTTTCTAAAAGGCTTTCAAAAAAAGACCTTAATGGACTTAAAAATGTAATGGAAATTAAAGCGGATGACGGACTTTATAAATATTTATATACTGGGTCTTTTAAAACCATGGAAGAAGCGGCAAGCAAAAAACTTGATTTAGCAATTGATTATGGAGTAAAAGATGCTTTTATTGTTGCTTACAAAGATGGAAAAAGAATACCATTAACTGAAGCAGGAGTTGTTTCTTCCTCTGAAGAAAATGTTATAAAAAAAGAAGATAAGAAATATGATAAAGCGAAAATTAAATTGAAAGTTCAAATTGGAACCTATAAAAATCAATTGCCAACAGAGGTGTTGAGTAAGTTTATGGAAATTGAAGGGGTAGAACAAACTCCTTTAGAAGGTGGTTTAACGAGATATTCAGCAGGTGTGTTTACAAATTTTGAGGCTGCTGAAAAATTCAAGAATCAACTCATTGAAAAAGGAATTGGTGGTGCATTTATTATTGCTCTTCATGGCGAAGAGTTAATTCCTATTACAAAAGCCAAAGAAATTCTAGCTCAATAATCTTCTTTGATTCAAGAAAACTTAAACAAATTAAGTTGAAATATTTTTTGCAGAGAAAAAATTACAATTTTTTCTATTCTTGTTTTGCTATCATTTTGTAAGTCGATAAGTTATGGTCTGTTTGCATTAGTTTTTTGCAAAAAATACTACTTTTATACGGACTTAATAATGTGTGCTGTAATTATCTATTGTCCTAACTAAATGACGGAAAATACTGATTTATTTTTTTAAACTTATGTTAATTTATTAATTATGACTATTCAAAAAATACCTAATCTGTCTAGTATTATTGGAAACACCCAATTGGCTAAGATTGACTTTTTTTATAAAAATGAAAAAAGAATTATTTATGCGAAGTTGGAAAGCTTTAACATGACAGGCAGTATTAAGGATCGAATTGCTTATCACATTATTAAAAAATCATATGAAAATGGAACTTTAAAACCTGGCGATGAAATAGTAGAAGCTACTAGTGGCAATACAGGTATTTCTTTTTCTAGTATTGGAGCTACTTTCAATCATCCAGTTACTATTTATATTCCTAATTGGATGAGCATAGAACGGATAAATATTATTAAAAGTTTTGGAGCAAAAATTAGGCTAGTTACACCTGAGGAAGGTGGTTTTTTGGGAAGTATAGCAATGACAAAAGAACATCAAGCAGCCAACAAAAATGTTTTTTTACCTTGTCAGTTCGACAATGAACTTAATGTTCAAGCACATTATGAAACTACTGGACCAGAAATTGAACGTCAAATGAAAAAGATTGGTTTAAACATTGATGCTTTTGTTGCTGGTGTTGGAACAGGAGGAACGGTGATGGGAACAGGAAATTACCTGAAAGAAAAATATGCTAACGTAAAGATTCATCCTTTAGAACCTTCCAACTCACCAACATTATCAACAGGACACAGAGTAGGAAAACATCGAATTCAAGGAGTCTCTGATGAATTTATTCCTTCTATTGTAAGGTTAAACGAATTAGCTGCTATTATTGAAGTGGACGATGGAGACGCAATTATTATGTCACAACTATTGGCGTCGCAATTAGGTTTAGGAGTTGGAATTTCCTCTGGTGCAAATTTTTTAGGAGCTTTAATTGCTCAAGAAAAATTGCACGCCCAAGCAAATGTAGTTACCATTTTTTCAGACTGTAATAAGAAGTATTTGAGTACAGATTTATCAAAAAAAGAACCAATAAAAGCAGGTTTTTTATCAAGTGAAATTAAGTTGTTGGGATTTGAATTGATTTCCTAATTAATTATTTAATGTAAGGAATCTTGATAACTTCTACTTCTGTAGCGTTAGTTAGCGTTATCATAAAAACACTACTTTTTAATTTACTTACATCTAAAGAAAAAGTACCAATTAAATTTCGATGATTAGCATAAACGAACTGGCCTAACACATTTCTTATTTCAATAGTAGAATAATTATTATTTTTTAAATCTATCGTTAAGATATCACTACTTATCCAAGCTTTTATTGCATCATTAGTTGCAGCTTCATTTATATTGGTAGGGGTAGTTAACACAGTAATTATTTTAGAATAAATTTCAGAACAGTTTGCAGTTTGACTTGCCACTAAACTCACTAAAAAATTTCCATCTTGAAAATAAGTATGTGCTGGTGATGGTAAAGTGGAAGTAGTTACATCACCAAAATCCCATAAATAGTTGATAGCATTAACCGATTGGTTGGCAAAATTTACAGTTCCTCCGTTGGATAAGTAAACAGTATCTGCATCAGCGTTAAACAATGCAGTAATTGGTAAAGGTTCAGTAATAATAACAGTATCAGTAGCATTTCCACACAGGTTGTCAGAATTTTCGATGTAATAAGTGTCAGCTGTTAAGTTGGTGATAGAGTCTGAAGCAATTATATTGGTGGAATTTAAAATGGTATCTCCTAAGCTATTTTTCCATAAAATATCAAAAGGGGTTGTTGAGTTTTTATTAAAAGTTATTTTACCATCAGCACTTCCAAAACAACTTAGATTTGTTGAGCTAACTTCGATAGGAGCACCAAACTTTAATAAAAATCTTGGAACTAAAGTAGTATCATAAATGTAGGCACTAAAAGAGCTAGTTACTTTCAAATCATAAATCATTCCTGTAAATAAATCTTCCAATAGCAGACAAGGGCTTTGGTTGTAATTAGCAATGCCACTAATGGTTATGTTATGAATTCCTGAAACACCAGTTTTAATTTTAATGAATATATTTATCTCTTGTTCTGGCAATTGATTGATGGAATATTCTGTTGAATTAGTTGGAATAAGAGAGGAAATATAAGGCAAATTAGGATTAGGAGATGCTAATTTGAAGGCATCATACAATGCATCAAAGTTATTGGTTGCGTTACTTTCAAAATTAATAATCGTTTGGTCTGTTCCATAACCATTTTGTACATTAAATGTTAGTGGTCCATTATTTTGTTTTAAAAATGCACCATCAACGGCTGTTTTACTTGTTTCAGTTAAAATAATAGATGGACTAGCAGCATTAGTTTGCACCCAAAACGCTTGAGAAGAAGCGATGTTATTGGAACCTCCATTACTTCCAAATCCACCAATATAACTTGCAAATTGTTCTAAATCAGGATTCCAAATGTAAATAGCATTATTAACTCCAGTTTTAGTAATGGTAGGTGAATCCCAATCTAATGTAGAAGGGTAGGGGTTGCCAACCATATTCCAACCATCATCGAAGATACCTGCGGATGAAGTATAGGTTAAAGGTAAACTTATATTTCCTTTATTAGTAGGACCCGTAACATCAACCGTAAAAGGTTGAGTACCAGTAATGGTGTCGCCACTCCAAGCCCAAACACCTTGACCAACTGTAATGGAATTAGTGGCATTGGTAGCGGCAACATACCCACTATCTTCTATTCCTAGTACTGTCTCATCGTAAAAATAAATATTAGGCCAAGGATTTGAAGCTGATGGCCATAAAGGAAAAGCAGAACCAGTAAATCCACTGGTAATAAAGTCATCAACCCAATCAGCAAGAGTTGCACCAGAAGTCGCTGTTGTTAAAAAACGCCAATTAGTTGCTCCAGCATCAATATACCTTTGCATGGTGATATTACCTGTTATATCTGCACCAACTGGAATTGTAGCAATTCTGGCAGTTCCATTAGCATCTGAAATTAAAGTAAAAACTTGTCCATTGGTGGCAAAAGTTCCTGAAGAAAGGGTTAATGATTCAAATAAATTTTGTGCTTGGGTTAATGTTGCTCCAGCAGCATTGTTAAGAGTAATATTTCTAAAATTGGTAATGGAAGTTCCACCAATAGTTTGAGCAACGGTACCATTAAATGTTACAGTTCCACTATTTGCTAAAAAGTTTCCATTGTTTGTCCAATTTCCTTTAATATTAACTGCATAATTGTTGGTGGTAACATCTAAAATAGCATTGGTATTAATCGTTAAATTACCATTGGTAGTAACAGCTCCCCCCAAGGTTTTAGTGCCAGTACCAGTTAATGTTAAATGATTAAATGTTTCTCCAGTTGTTTTGGTAATCGACTGGTTGGTGCCATCAAAAGTTACCGTTCCAGTTCCAGAAGTGAATGTTCCATTGTCTAACCAATTTCCTCCAAGTGTAAGGTTTAAATTGTTCGCATTTAGACCACCCGAACTTATGGTTACATCATTAGTTAAAACCAATGAATTGGTAGTTAATACAGCACTCGCATTGGCACTATTAATTACCAAATTTCCAATTTCTTTGGTTGAATTAATTTGAATAGTTTGTGCTGCAGGTGTTGAAGCATCACCAATTTGTAGCGTTCCTCCAGTAACTGTTCCTGTAGAACCAACATTTACATATCCTAAATTTCCTGCTCCTGATCTTCTAATAATTATAGTTCCACCAGTCATGTTAAAAGTTGCACCTATCTCATCCATCCTAAAAGGAGCAGCACCAGCAGTAGTGGAACCAACTGTATTCAAGGTTAAAGTTCCATTAGTCATATTAAAAAATGAAAGTGTTGGAGTTCCTGCTTTATCTAATCTTCCAGCAACATTAATACTACCTCCATTAAATGTTACAACTCCACCATAAGAAGTTAAATTATTATTGGTGGCATTTCCAATATTTAGTGTACCAGTAGAAACAGTTAATTTTCCGTACAAGGTGATAGTTCCTCCAGTTGTACTTACAATTGCGGAAGCATTATTAATCCAAAGCCCTGTTGATAATGGCAAGGTTACATTTGCTGTAAATGGAGTAATAGTTGCCGCTACAGATAATTTGAATGTTCCATTGGTTAGGGTTAAAAAGTTGGTAGCTGCTGTTGTAAAATTGGAAGCAGTAATATCTAACGTATTACTATTTACAGTTCCCATATTTACAATTATGCTATTGAAACGAAGTGTACCACCAGCTCCAGAAATAGCTTGGTTTCCGTTTTTGTTAAATGTGGTGTTAGCAAAGCTATTTCCATCAGACGCAAAATTTAACGTTCCATTATTGGTAATATTTCCAGTAACAGTTAAAGCATGAGTTGTGTTGGAAGCTGTATTAGCTATAAATTGACCTCCAGCATTTATGGTAACATTATTACTGATAGTAAGAGTTCTAGCTGTTGCATTACTACCTATTTGTAAAATTCCAGAGGTTCCTTGTCCAACTGTTAAATTATTACAAGCAGCATTTGCATTAATGGTTACGGTATGTCCATTCGCAATAGTAACATTATCCGAAGAGATTGGAACTCCAGAAGGGGACCAAGTTCCTGCTGTATTCCAGTTTCCTGTGGAGATTGAAATTTTATTACCACCAGCAGTAGTTGCTTGTGAACCAGTAACTCCACTACTCAATGCTCCATCGGTAACAGCATATACTCTCCAATAATAAAGGGTGCTTGGCAATAGAGAAGTTGCAGCATATCTTGTTGCATTTGCAGCAGTTTGAGCAACATAATTAAAGGTAACATTATCGGTAGAATTGTAAACTGCATAACCTACTTCGTTGGCACACCAATTGGTCCAGTTTACATTCATTCCAGATGAAGTTACTCCTGTAAAAGATAAGCTTGCTGGTGGTGTTCCGTTTGGAGTAGGAGGAGTAAAAGTAAGTTTTGAATTAGAAGTAGGAACAGTTGTTAAATTATTTTTGGCTGTACTGTTAAAAGTAGTTGAATTGGCAGTTTGTTGAGTCAATAATCTTATAGCATTTGGAGTGCCAGTTGTCCAATTGTTATTAATTCCACAAGCATATCGCAAGGGATAACTTCCACCAGCAACAGCGGTCATTGTTCCGTAAACAAATTCAATAACTCCAGTAGTTTCATAAATTTTAACTTGAAAATTATAATTGGCGTTGGGAGAATTGGTTGGTAAATTCCAATGGTCAAAATTTAACCATTCAACCGTTAATACTTGATTGGGGGAAGTTCCAGTAACTTTATAAAAAATACTTGTTGCAATAGCAGTTGTTCCTCCATTGGCGGTCCATAAATCGGCATAAAGTGGAGCTAATGCTAACATGGTACTATTGGCAGTAGAAAATTGATTAGACCAATGAGAGCCATAAGGAGAAGAACCAGAAGGTGTGTTTCCTTGAGATGTTGATGATGAAAAATCGACTACTCCATTTAAACTGACACTAATTTGACTGTAACGAACTCCTAAATACCAAAAATCAAAACCAATGGGCACTTGATAACTTCTGTTGTCGTCGTTTTGATTGGATGCAGTGTTCCTCCAAATAAAATAAGAAGGACTACTTGCCGCTACCGAAGTATAAGTAATACCTGTTTGGCGGGTAACTGGTGAATAATTGGCACAACTTTGTGACAAACTATTTTTAGCAGTTATTAATCCTAAAATGATTAATAATAAATTGGAAAAAGATAGTTTCATTTTATATAGCCAATACAAATTAAATATTAAAGTAAAGATAAGTATATAACCTCATTAACTCAATACGTAGATATACTTAATCTATTATAATTTATTCATTAAACGTAATAATATCATCAATGGTTGCATTAAGTGTTTTTCAACACAAAATTAAATCAAAAATGAGCATAAAGTTTATTGTATTCGACGAATACACGTAAAAATCAGATTAAAGATAATTTTTATAGGTAAAGTTATATAGCTAACTTCAATCTCTTTTGTATAAATAAGTTTCCCACTTATTTAAAACGGCTTTCATATCTTCTGGTAATTCAGAATCAAATTGCATCCATTTGCCTGTTGTCGGATGTTCAAAACCTAAAGATTTAGCATGTAGTGCTTGTCTTGGTAATAGGGTAAAACAATTGGTAATAAATTGTTTGTATTTTGTAAAAGTTGTTCCTTTCAATATTTTATCACCACCATATTCATCATCATTAAATAAATGGTGTCCAATAAATTTCATGTGAACTCGAATTTGGTGAGTTCTTCCAGTTTCTAACTTACATTCGACCAATGTAACGTATCCATATCTTTTAAGAACTTTATAGTTGGTAACGGCATGTTTCCCATAATCTCCTTCGGGAAAAACTTGCATCATTTTTCTATTTTTTAAACTTCTTCCAACATTTCCAATAATGGTTCCTTCCTCATCTTTTACATCTCCCCAAACTAAAGCATGATACCTTCGCTCGGTTGTTCTATCAAAAAATTGCTTTCCCAAATGAGATAAAGCATATTCTGTTTTTGCAATAACCATTATTCCGGTGGTGTTTTTATCTAAACGATGAACCAATCCTGGTCGATTGGGTATTGAAGTTTTTGGTAAATTTTCGAAATGATAAATTAAACCATTCACTAACGTTCCTGTATAGTTTCCATATCCTGGGTGAACTACTAATCCTGCTTGTTTATTGATGACAATAACATCATCATCTTCATATATAATAGTTAGGGGAATATTTTCAGGAATGAGCTCAATTTCTTGAGGGGGATAAGAAAGTTCTATTGTGATTTCATCGCTTGGTTTAACTCTATAATTGGACTTTACTGTTTTTTTATTAACTAAAACGTGCTCTTCAGAAATAGCATTTTGAAGCTTATTTCTTGTTGTATTCGGAATTCGATCCATTAAAAATTTATCAATTCTTAAAAGTTCTTGCCCTTTATCAGCTGTAAATTTATAGTGTTCAAAAAGTTCTTGGTCTTCGGTAAAGTCTTCTTCTGCTTCCAATTTATTTAGAAATAATTACTTTTTTTATAATAGAATATTGAGTTTTATTATTGGTAAACCGAATCATATATATTCCACTGGCAATCGAACTGATATTAATTTGATTGGAGAGAGATGATTCAGTCTCCATCAATATTTTACCATAAACATCAAACAATTGAATGTTGTAATGTTTTTTGTTGTTTGCCATCAAAAAATTAATAAATTTAGAAGTAGGATTTGGATAAATTGTAAAATCATCTTCTTTTTCTATTTCAGAGACACTAACAACGGGGTCTGGAAAACTACCAAAAACAGGTCTTAACATTAATGTTCCATCAAATGATGAATTTTGCCAAACGCCTACAGCATTAAAAAATACTTTTGTTTTATTATTGGTATTCACATCCCAACCCACATTTAAAAACTCGGAGGAGATTTTTTCCCAACCAAAATAGTACGTTCCTGCCGTTAGGTATTGCGGTACATCTAAATTGTAATTTAAAAACTCGTTGGTATTGGAGTAAATTGGACTGGTATAAAGTGTAGCAGCTTGAGAATATATTTCTACTTCTGGACTTAAGTTACTCCACACTTTTAACCGAAAGGTTTGAGCACTTAAATTATTGGTAATTGGATTAAAATAAATTTGAAATGCTGTTAAGGTATCACTTTTTTTAATGGTAAATTGGTGGGCTAGTTTAGAACCAATTCCTTGCACACCATAACCAACTTCTGCACTTCCATCATCGTAAGCATAGTAAGAACCAAAAACCTGATAAGATAAAACAGTATCATTATCAATTTTTATATCGTTCGGACTAATTTCAAAGTAATTTTTTATCTGAAAAACTTTCGTTTGAGAAGCATCGGATGGAAATGTAAAATCATTGACAGATGGAGGAGAAGTATTATACACTCCATGAGGCTCTGTAAGTATTGAGTAAGCAGGAACAGGTTTACTTGATAACGATAGAGGAAATTGTTCTACAATCGGTCCTACTCCGTTATTATCGATAACTTGGTATTCATAAAATACAGTATAAAGGGAACTGTGATTGTTTTTGTAGGTAACATCCATAGCAGTAGCCATTAAACCAATAGTATCGGTTAAGTAATGCGACCATGGCATAGCAGTATAATCCTTCAACATATTGTGGTGGTTGGTAATAAATGATACATCATTGAGTGCAGTATCTGCATAATTTCTATTGTCATTTAAATAGACATAATCAATGTTCCAATTATCAACATTACCAGATAAGGTTGCCCAATTATTAAAACGAAATTGAAAAGCATTATTGTGAAAAGAGGTATCAACAGGTATCATCACTTTTAAAAAGGATTGGTTGGGAGCACCTGCAACTCCCCACATTCTTACCCAACTACTGTCGGATAATCTAAAAAATTCCAATCTTAAGCTATCTTTTGCCTCGGGCTTATTTCCATTGCCTTGAGGTTGATAATAAAAACTTAAAAATACGCTATCAATTATTGAAGATAAATCGATGGGTTGTGAAGTTAAATAATCAGCAATACCCCAAGAAATTGGGTTAGCAAAATCGTAAGGATATCCTGTTGAGTCTAATCCATCAAGAGTAGCTACACCATAAGTTATAGGATTATCTGGAAAATTAGAATTAACATAAGCATCCATATCTTGCCAAAGTGAAGCCTCAGGAAAAATATTGTTCTGAGAAAAATCATCAATAAAAGGTAGCGTTAACAATAATTTATTGTTTGATTTTTTTAGATATGGAGAATTAGGATTGTTTAAGTTTTGGTTATAAAATGCTCTTATAGTGTTATTCATCCCTAATTCCATTAAGGTATCTTTTTGTGCAGAAACAGTGACAACTGCAACTAAAAAAAACAATGATATGAGCGTTTTTCTATTCATTGGTTCCTAAACTATCTATAGCTGGGTTAAAATTAATTAAATTAGGGTCGTTGGTAAAATATAAATCAACAGAACTTCCCATGTTAATAACAACACTTTGACTATGTACTGGAGATTGTTTGTAAACTTTAGCTGTTAAACTATCCGTTGTTGTTGTACATGTGCAGCTACTAAAATCACTAAACCCTATGTTCAATCCAGCTTCGAGTAACGTACTATTTGCTTCCTCTTTTGTAAGATTAATTAAATAGGGAACAACAACCATTTCACCAGATAAACCACTTCCAACGGTTAAGTTGATAATAGAATTTTTAAACACCCAGTCGCCATTTTTAATGGTCTTTCCTTTAAAGTCCATTTTTAGCACCACATTTTTATCTACCGAAGGAATGTAAGTTAACTTACCAATTTTAAAACCTAAACTTTCTAATTTAGCTACTGCAATTCTAACGGAGTTATCCCCAACAATGTTTTGAGGAATTTGTGTTTTTGGTGGGGTAATTTTTGAAGTAGTAATGTAAATTGTTCTATTTTCTTTCACTAAATCAAAATTAGCAGGGTCTTGTTCTAAAACAACCCCTTTTTCAGCATTTGGTATATAAACAGAATCCAAGATGGAATAACGGAGATTTTTTTCGTTTAGTATTTTTTCCACTTCGCTAATGGTTAATCCTTCTAATGAAGGTACGCTTATCATTTCACCATGATGTGTATAGCTATCAATAAATTTAAAAATTCCCCATAACACCAACATAGCTACAATTATTGCAATAGCAATATTGATGATAAAGGATTTACTGAATAATAATTTAAACATTAATTGAGGTTAATATTTTAATAGAAAGCAAATATATTAAATATTTGTAAGTAGAAATTTATATATCTATACTATAACTAACTCCAAAAATATGATTGTGTTGTAGATTTTTAACATTAAATTTATTTTCAAATAGATAGTAAACTTGGATAGCATTTTTATCATTTATAGCATATTTGCTACCTAATGAGAAACGTGTTTTATTAATAACATGTTGGTCATTAAATTGATAATAAAATTCGTAAGAAATAAAAGGAGATAATTTATTATCGAAACTATAACTAACGGACAGTTCGCTTCTACTAAATGTTGGATTATTTTCGTAAGGTAAATCTTTTTTTATTTGAATTTTTGATTTTATTCCAAATTTAAATTTATCCAACTCCAATTTATATTTTAGACCAACGTCAACTCTGTGAGTCATATCGTAGTTTATAGTTTCGTAATCATTTTCTCTACTAAACCGATAAGCTAAACTAGCGTAGAACCCTTTGGTTATTTTATACTCAGCACTTAGCTCAGTAAATATTTTACCGATGTGAGAAATATTCTCATCAAATCTAATTTCTTCACCTAAAGAAAATTCAAAATTGTTAATTTTTTTATTTACAGAAAAATTTGTCCATTGTTGAGCATCACTAACTACTTGAGCACTAGTGAAAAATGGAAGCAGGAATAATAGGATGGTTATTTTTTTATTCATTTTTATTGCTAACATAAGTTGTTCCTTCATTAATGCTGTTCATAGGGTCTTTTTCATAATAATAAACGATAATTTTAACGGTATCTCTTAAAAAATCGATTTTACCAACTTGAACTCTATTAATATTTAAACCAGTTCTTTCTTTTAAATCAGCAATCAACTGCTCGTGATTTTCAGGTTTTACATTTTCTATTTTTTCATATAAAACATCTTTTCTTGATTCATGTTTTAATAAGAAAACTTTTTCTAATAAAAAAGTTGCTGTAACTATTGCCAAATTTACAAATAGGAGTTCTGCCAAGCTTACTTTTTTGTCTGATAGTGAGTTAACAATGGCAATAGCAATAATCATAAATAAATAAGTCATTTCCTTGATGGGAAGTTGTTCTGTTCTGTACCTTAAAATGCCAAAAATGGCAAATAACCCAAAGGCAAAACCAAGCTTCAATTTAACACCATTCAATAAAATGCATACGAAAAAAATTAAGATATTAAATAAGAAGTAAGTAAATAAATAATCTTTTCGTTTGTGAATTGGATAATAGATTGCACGAATTACTATTGTTGCAACAGAAAAATTAATTAAAAAGCGAATAACCATCTCAAAAAAGTCTTGATTATCCATTAATTCTATTCCTAAAATCGGAATACTAAGCAGAAATTCTTGTAGCATTTTTTAATTTATTAATTTTTAAAATTCTTTCTTTAAAATTATTTGATTTAATATCCTTGTTTAATAGAGCAGTTCCAATACAATATTTACTCATACCGCTTTTTCTAACATGATATTTTTTTATCGTTTGAATAAAATCTGAACTAACTGAAGCTTTTTCTTGCTTCACCTCAGCAATAATAATATGAGGAATATTACTTTCTAAATTGGATGAATAAGATTTAAAGTTGAGATTAAAATCGATAGTTAATCTTTCGTTTATTGTTTTATGTGTCAATGTAATTCTATTAAACTTATTCCATAAAACTGGGAATAAATTTTCACTTTTATAAAAAGAATTATCTTCAATAAAATTTTTCGATTTTGATGATAAGAGAGTCTCAATATCATCAATTTTTTTTCTTGATTTAATAGTCCTTTCTTTATTGTTTTTCAATTTTATTTCTAAGTAGTTCAAATCAGATTCAATATATTTTCTAAATCTTATTTTTATTCTATTGGTTTTCCCATTATGATGTTGGAGATAGCAATTCAAATTTTTTGTGTCGTAATATAGGGTTTGGTAGCTATTTGTTCTTTTTCCATTAATTTCTAAAACAGCATAATAATCTTTAATATCATTTAATATAATTGGGAGCAAATCAGCTTCAAAAACAAATTTTGTATCTGTACGATTTTGTAATTTAACTCTATCCATTTCTTTTAAAGAAATAGGGGTAAATTGATTTAATATGTTGGTTAAATCTTTCAATTATTTTTCTACTTCAATTGCACCAACATCTACTTGTTCATTTTTACCTATATCAGCAGATTTAAAAACTGGCGAAAGACCTGAAGGAGTGTTTAAATCAGTAGTATATGCAAATATTCGGTAAGAACCTTCTCTAAGATTTTTGAATTCAAACGTTCCATCAAAGTTTGTTTTCATATCATCATCATAAACATCATTTTTATCTCCATAAATAATGTAAACATCATAATCTGGAACATCATAGTCGTCACCAGCATTCCAGCCTGTTAAATCTGTTAAATGCACTTTTCCTTTGATTGACGATCTTCCTCCTTCTCCTTCTTCTTTAGAACAAGAAAATAGCGTTAATGCAATAATTGTTGAAAATAAAAAATACCTTTTCATTCTTTTTTTTTATTATGTTTGACTTATAAAATTTATAATTGGTTTAAAATTAATATTAATAAATTATTAATAGAATAATACATGAATAAAAAAATAGTAAATATTGAATTCACAGAATATATTTCTTTACAAGATGGATTGGATATGAATTTAGTTGGGTTGGTAAAAAAAGCAGAAAAAAATCTAATAAATTCCTATTCTCCATACTCTCAATTTAAAGTAAGTGCCGCTTTAACACTAAGTAATGGAGAGGTAGTTCTAGGAACCAATCAAGAAAATGCAGCATATCCATCAGGAATTTGTGCCGAAAGAGTAGCTATTTTTTCTGCTAAATCAGCTTTTCCTAATCAAGATGTTATAGAAATTGCAATTGTTACCGAACAATCCAATCCTTTCCCTTTTTCACCTTGTGGTGCTTGCCGACAAGTTTTATTGGAGTACGAAATGTTGCAAAAAAAAACAATTAAAGTAATCTTAAAATCTGGAAATTCTAAAATATGGGTGTTTAATAGCATCAAAGATTTACTACCTTTTGGATTTGATGCAGCAGATATTCTCAAAAAATGAGATTTCATCAACTTATCAATTGAGAAATATCATAAATTTGCACCT
The DNA here is from genome assembly GCA_964360245.1 of uncultured Vicingus sp. GTDB lineage: Bacteria > Bacteroidota > Bacteroidia > Flavobacteriales_E > Vicingaceae. Next base: position 819 of record CAYHWX010000029.1, on the reverse strand, counting down.
TATTTACTTTTTTTATTATGGCAAAAACAGTTAAATTTTCAAAAGATCAATACTTGAGTTGGTATGAATCCATGTACTTGATGCGAAAATTTGAAGAGAAAATAAGCCAATTGTACATTCAACGAAAATTTGGTGGGTTTCTTCATTTATATATTGGACAAGAAGCTGTAGTTGCAGGTGCAGTATCTGCAACAAAACCAGAAGACAATATGATTACTGCCTATCGTTGCCACGCTCACCCAATAGGAAGAGGCACGGATATAAAATATATGATGGCAGAGTTGTACGGAAAATCAACAGGTTTATCAAAAGGAAAAGGTGGTTCAATGCATATGTTTGATATCAGTAAAAGAATTTTCGGAGGGCACGGAATAGTTGGTGGACAAATTCCTTTAGGAGCTGGGCTAGCCTTTGCCGAAAAATATAAGGGAACAGATAATGTTACTTTATGTTCTATGGGTGATGGGGCGATAAGACAAGGAGCATTACATGAAGCATTTAATATGTCTATGATTTGGAAGTTACCTGTTATTTTTATCATAGAAAATAACCATTATGCCATGGGAACTTCTGTTGCAAGAACATCTAATGTGGTTGAGTTATATCGATTAGGATTAAGTTATGATATGCCAGGTGAACCTGTTGATGGAATGAGTGTTGAAGCTGTTCATCATGCGATTGCAAAAGCTGCTAAATGGTGTAGAGACGGGAAAGGTCCTTATTTATTAGAAATGAAAACTTACCGTTTTAAAGGTCATTCGATGTCTGACCCAAGAAAATATAGAACGAAAAAAGAAGAAGAAGAATATTTAGCAGAAG
>CAYHWX010000028.1:20986-36217 GCA_964360245.1 uncultured Vicingus sp. | reverse complement strand
CGTTATTTACCGTAATGTTTGATAAACAAGTTATAACAGGAGCTTCAGCATCCACAACAGTAACAGTGAATGAACAAGTAACTGTACCAAAAACATTTGTTGCAGAAAATGTGTTAGTTGTAACTCCTACTGGAAACGTATTTCCACTCGCTAATCCAGCAGTTTGAGTTGTGACGATAGCTGCACCAGTATAAGAAATTGTTATTTGACCATTTCCTACTTGAAAATTACTCATAGTGCTGCCTCCACTTGGCACTAAACTTGAGCCACCACCTGCAGCTGATACATATCCACCGCCACCTCCATAGTAACCACCGCCACCGCCACCGCCAGTGCAATAGGTGTTTAATGGTCCTGAATCACCTCCAATTCCTAATGCTCCGCTAGGTGCTGATTGTCCATTTCCTGAATAGAAACCACCATTCCCTCCCACTACTTGTGATGCACCTTTACCATTAGTACCAACAATCCAAGAAGCAGCTCCATCAATACCAACTGTTCCACCTCCAGCACCACCTAACCCGTTCGACCAACCCATACCACCACCACCACCAGCAACAATAATTCGGTCGTTTAATGTAGTGCCTCCAATTCTTATGTCAGAAGCCCCACCACCGGGCCAGCCATCTGAAGGTCCTCCACAAGGTAGTGCTGCAACAGCCCCACCACCATTAAAACCGCCTGGTCCTAATTGAACAGTAGGAGTTCCTCCAACATAGATATTTAACGTTTGACCAGGAATTACAGCAATTGTCGCTTGTGACCTACCTCCATTTCCTCCAAACGCACCACCTCCTTGCGCTCCTTTTACATCTACTGTAATTGAAGTTACACCAAGAGGAACAGTCCATGTTTGTGCTGATCCAGTAAAATTAAAAGTTTGAAAACCAGTATCGCACGGATCTGACCCAATAGGAGCAGTGTAAGTAACAACTGCACCACAAGTTCCAGCATCATTATTTAATGTAATGTTTGTAGGACAGGTTATTGATGGACATTGAGCAAATAAGTTGGCACCAAATGCTATAACTATTAATCCTACTATTATTTTTAGATTGTTTTTTTTCATAATTTATTTTTTAATTAGCACGTATAAACATACAATTAATTTATGAATCATAGTTAATTGATTTGAAATATATTATTGTAATGAAAGAAAATATGCACCGTATTAAAACAAAAAAAACCTGCTATTTTCTACAGCAGGGTTTTTTAAAAAAATGATTTTTTATTGTTTAATTACTTTAAAAACTTTGTAATCATTGACGTTATCGACCTTAAGGAAGTAAACACCTTTACTATAGTTACTAATATCAATAGCAGTAGTTTTATCAATAACGTTTTTCTCTTGATAAACAACTTTACCATCAATAGAAGTTAAAGTAAAGTTGAAAGCAACATTTACTTCACCTAAACTGATGTTAATTACATTGTTTGCCGGATTAGGGAAAATATTAATAGTTGATGAATTAATTTTATTGATAGAAGTAATAAGAATATTTGCACAAATAGAAGTATCAGTACAGCCATTAAAAGTAACTACTACTGCATAATCACCATTAATCGTAGCGATATACAATTGATTAATTTCACCAATTATTTCGGAATAACCATTATTGCAATCTAACCATTGATAAGAAGCACCTGTTTGATTAGCAGTTAAAGAATCATTTACTTGTGTAATAGAATTATCAACCGTATTAATCGTTAAGTTTAAAGTAATAGTACTATCACAGTTTGTTGCATTTTTTACTGTAAAAGTAGCTGTATTATTATTTGCATAATAAGTGTTACCATCTATCCAAAGCAAACTATCACAAGCAGTTTGAACATCGATGCCGTTTAAAATAGGGCAACAGAAATTAACCAAGTCAGGGCTAGCTAAAACTTCAAAACCATTAATAATAACTCCTGTTTGAAATACACATTTTGACCAATTAGCACCATCATTATTATCCGTATTTACATCACAAAGTATCAACGAAGAACCTCCACCATCTGGTTGACCAGCAGCAGCACCTGAAGGCCAAACTCCTGAGTCGTCAAAAAATACAGAATCGACAAGATTTCCGACAGCATCCTTAATCGTTAGAAATTCACCATTATTATTTAAACCTCCTCCGAATTGACCGTCTGGAGCAAATCCATAAACATTGTTAAAAGCACCTGAATTAACTGCTATAACATAATGCTGTCCTGGTGCTATAATTGCACTTGGGAAAGTATAAGTTACACCTGTTATTGTAAAATTTGTTACATCAACAGGGCTTACACCACTGTTAACTATTTCAATAAACTCTAAAGTATCAACCCCTGCTTCAGGTGGATTATACATAATTTCTGTAATTTCTAAACCTAAACTATAATTAATAATCAACTTAGGGATGAGCATTGTATTGGTGTATTCTCTCGGGTAAAAAATAATTTGATCAGCTCCACCTATTGAATTGCCGACAACTATGCTATCCTGCAAGTTTCCCAAAAAAGGAGTAAATCCTGGACCGAAAGCTCCACAGCAAGTCATATCATCAGGGTCTTTCATGTAAACCGTACAAAAGTTATTACTTGCATTATAATCCCTTAATAAAATGGCACTCAAATCAACAGAGGATGCCCATCCAATACTGTCTCCAAAATTTGCCAATTGAAAGGTTGAATCTGTAAAAATCGGAGCCATAGGTGCAGAAGGGTCATATAATGCAGCACTATCACTCTCCAACCATCCCTGTACATTTAAATTTTTAAAAATCATATTTCCCAATACCGGACCGAGAAACATGGCATTTATTGTATCTGCTACATAAACTTCTAAAGTAACACTACTGATAGACGCACCCACAGGAATAGAAGAGATATCAAATTTGAGTAAAGCGTTACCACCTTGTCCTCCGCCAAAACTTAAAAAATAAGCATCTTGTACAGGGTTTAAAATTATTGTTTGTTGTGCATTTGAGAATTTAAAACTCAAAATAGTAATTAGCAAAATTGCAAAATGGATAAATTTTTTCATAATTAATTTGTTATTAGTTTATGTTTTAAAGTGAAAAATATACAAAAAAGTAAATGTGTTTACAAGTGTAATTCTCAACTAAATAAAGACGCAAATTTTACACAAAAGGTTGTTATGCCTAAGGATAAAAATCTACACGACCACATTTACAATTTTTTGTGGCACTACTATTATTTTTTTAGGAGTTTTTCCTTCAAGGTATTTCGTTGTTTGCTCATTGGCTAATACTTCTTGTTCTACTTCTGGGGCAGTTAACGTAGTAGGCAATTCCAAAATAAATCGCATTTTTCCGTTAAACGAAACTGGGTATTTGTGGTTGCTTTCTACCAAATATGCTTCGTTGTATTTCGGAAAAATAGCATAAGTAATACTTTCTTTATTACCCAATTTTGCCCATAATTCCTCAGCAATGTGCGGAGCATAAGGTGCCAAAATAATTAACAAAGGTTCTAAAATTGCTCTTTTGTTGCATTTTTGAGCAGTGAGTTCATTCACGCAAATCATATACGCAGAAACAGGCGTATTAAACGAAAAACGCTCCATGTCTTCTTTTACTTTTTTAATGGTTTTGTGCAGTGTTTTTAGTTCTTCGTTAGTTGGAGTTTCGTCAGAAATTGTAAAACTAGCTTCATCGTGAAACAAACGCCACAGTTTTTTTAAGAAGCCGTGTACACCCGTAATTCCTTGTGTATCCCAAGGTTTGTGTTGCTCTAGCGGACCCAAAAATAGTTCGTAACAACGCAAGGTATCGGCACCGTATTTTTCTACTAACTCATCAGGAGTTTGTACGTTGTATTTCGATTTGGACATTTTGTCGATTTCTCTTCCAACAATATAATTATTATTATCTAAGATGAATTTTGCATTTTTGTATTCCTCTCTCCACGACATGAACTTTTCTAGATTAAGTATATCTCCTTCTAAAAAGTTTATGTCAGCGTGTAGACCGACAAACCCAATTCCAACCTCATAATCTATTTCTAACTCCTCCATTTTAGAGATGAAAAAATCATAGTCTTCTTTTTCATCAGTTGATAATTTTTCCGGATTTGAAGAGTACTTTCCTACGACATCAACATATTTTTTTGAGACAAACACACTTAGGTTTTCACCTTTGGTTCCTGGAGTATATGCCACTGGTAATTTATAAACCAAAGCCGAATTCCCCTGAATCATTCCTTGGTTAATCATTTTTTGGAAAGGTTCTTCAAAAGGGATGTAGCCCAAATCGTATAAAAACTTGGTCCAAAAACGGGCGTACAACAAGTGTCCGGTAGCGTGTTCGGCTCCACCAATGTATAAATCTACATTTTTCCAATAGTTTACTTTTTCTTTAGCAACAAATTCGTTGTCGTTGTGTGCATCCATGTAGCGTAAAAAATACCAACTGCTACCTGCCCAGCCCGGCATGGTGTTATACTCCATTCGGTCGCCAGGGCAAGTTACATTCCAATCTTCATTTTTAGCACGAGCCAATGGTGGTTGTCCATCCTCAGTAGGTAAATATTTATCAACATCAGGTAACACCACAGGCAAATTTGCATCGTTAATTAAATACGGAACATCGCCTTTGTAATAAACAGGAAACGGTTCTCCCCAATATCGCTGACGCGAAAAAACAGCATCACGCAAACGGTATTGTGTTTTGCCTTTACCAAAACCGCGTTTTTCAATTTCGATTATGGCCTTTTTTATAGCTTCTTTTGCAGGTAAATCGTTCAAAAAATCCGAATCGGTGATGATAGCGTCTTTCTCGGTATAAGCAGCCTCAGAAATATCTTTGTCTTTAAAAATGTTTTTTATCTCAATACCAAAATGCGTGGCAAAATCCCAGTCGCGTTGGTCGCCACAAGGCACTGCCATAACTGCTCCTGTTCCGTAGGTTGCCAATACGTAATCGCCAATCCAAATTTGTACTTTATCGCCCGTAAATGGATGAATGGCATACGCGCCTGTAAATGCTCCAGTAATGTTTTTGATGTCCGATTGTCTATCTCGTTCCGATTTTAACGAAGCAACTTTTTTGTAGGCTTCAATTTCAGCTTTTTGTTCCGCAGTAGTAATCACATCAACCAATTCGTGTTCAGGTGCCAACACCATAAACGAAACACCAAAAATGGTATCGGGGCGAGTGGTGAAAACTTCTATAAATTCAGTCTTCAGTGTGCAGTTTTCAGTCTGCAAAGCTTTATTTGAGAACTGAGAATTGTGGACTGCAAACTTTACAGACGCTCCCTCGCTTTTTCCAATCCAATTGCGTTGAATGTCTTTGATGGAATCGGTCCAATCCAAACCATCTAAACCATTAATTAAACGCTCGGCATAAGCGGTAATTCGCATGCTCCACTGACGCATCAATTTTTGTTCTACAGGATGTCCGCCACGTTCGGAAACACCATCTTTTATTTCATCATTGGCTAATACGGTTCCTAAAGCAGGACACCAGTTTACCCAAGTATCTGATAAAAAAGCAATGCGATAATTCAAGAGCATTTTCTGTTGTTCTTCTTCGTTCCAACTGTTCCAATCTGTAGCAGAAAAAACGGCTACATCATCGCAAACGGCATTTACGGCTGCATTTCCGTTGGTTTTAAATTGTTCAATTAACGTATCTATTTTTTCTGCCTTGTCAGCATCTTTGTTGTACCACGAATTGAATAATTGTTTAAAAATCCACTGTGTCCATTTGTAATATGTGGGTTCAGAAGTTCTCACTTCTCTGTCCCAATCGAACGAAAAACCTATTTTATCTAATTGATTTCGGTAACCAGGAATTATGTTTCCTTGTTTGTCAATTCCACCTTCAATGTTTGTTTTGGTAGTAATTGCAGGATGTTGTCCAGTTTGTATTGCATATTGTTCGGCAGGCAAACCAAACGAATCGTAACCCATCGGATGTAAAACATTGTAGCCTTGTAATCGTTTGTAACGAGCAAAAACATCAGAAGCAATGTAGCCAAGCGGATGACCAACATGCAAACCAGCTCCAGATGGGTAAGGAAACATGTCTAACACATAATATTTAGGCTTAGCAGAATTATCTTCCGCCTTAAATGTTTTATGTTCAGCCCAATATTTTTGCCAGTCTTTTTCTATTTGGTTAAATTGATATTGCATCGTTAATAAGTCTATAATCAGGTTGCGAAATTAACAATATTTAGTAGTATTTTTGACCAATAAAATTGTTTGTAAATAAGTATATTTTCAATTAACATATGTCCGTATCTGAAAATAAACATGCACAAAGAAGGTTACGTTCCTCTTATGTAACAACAATTATCAGCATTTCGTTGGTGTTGTTTATGTTAGGGATGTTAGGCTTGATTATCTTAAATGCCAAACAAATTTCTAATCATGTAAAAGAAAATATTGGCTTTTCAATTATTTTAAACAAAGGAATTAAACCACAAGAAGTTAAACACATTAAAGATTTACTGGATGCTGAGGTTTTTGTTAAAGAAACCCAATTTATTGACCCTGATGTTGCTGCAAAAGAATTTCAAGAAGCACTGGGCGAAGATTTTGTGAAATTTATTGGTGAAAATCCATTGTTACCATCCATTGATGTAAAATTGAATGCAGCTTATGCAAACCCAGATAGTTTGGCAAAAATTGAAACAGAGTTGTTGGAAAATACTAAAATTAAAGAAGTTTTTTATCAACCAGACTTAGTAAATGCAGTAAATAAAAACATGAATAAAATAAGTTATTATTTATTAGGATTTAGTGCATTGTTGTTGATTATTGCTATGGCTTTAATTAACAACACCATTCGTTTGGCGATTTATTCAAAACGATTTTTAATTAAAACCATGCAATTGGTTGGGGCTAAACATTCTTTTATTCGAAAACCCTTTGTAATTAGAGGTATTGGCAATGGAATTGTAGCTGCTTTTATTGCAATAGGATTAATTATTACCTTTTTATATTACCTCCAACAACAATTCCCAGAGTTAATTGTTTTTAAAAATATTGAATTGTATGTTGCCTTATTTCTTATAGTTATCATTTTAGGAATTATTATTTCATGGATTTCTACTAATTTAGCAATTCGAAAATATTTAAAAATACAAACAGGAGATTTATATTAAACTAAAAAGTATGAGTGAAGATAAAAAATTGAATACTGATTTTGCCTTTGGAAAAGAAAATTACATTTTAATAGCAGTTGGTACATTACTTACCATTATTGGTTATTTTTTAGTTTCAGGAGGAGGTTCTGATAACCCTGCTGTTTTTAGTGAAGAACTATTTAACACTCAACGAATGTACGTTGCACCAATTGTTATTCTTATTGGATTAGGCGTTGTGGGTTGGGGAATTCTAAAAAAATCAAAGTAAAAAGACCGAAGTAGGAAGACGGAAGATGAAAGTCGGAAGACCGAAGTTGGAAGACAGAAGACGGAAGACGTAGAATCACACATCTACAATTTGCACATCTATATATCAAGTAAACCATGACCATTTTTGAAGCCATTATTTTAGGAGTTATAGAAGGATTAACAGAGTTTTTACCTGTTTCTTCAACTGGGCACATGATTATTGGCTCTTCTGTTATGGGTATTGCTGAAGATAGTTTTACTAAAACTTTTACTATTACCATTCAGTTTGGAGCAATTTTATCGGTGGTGGCAATTTATTGGAAACGATTTTTTCAGAGTGTTAACTTTTATTTTAAATTATTAGCAGGATTTATTCCAGCAGCTGTGCTAGGTTTTTTATTAGACGATTATATTGATGCTTTATTAGAGAATGTTATAGTAGTAGCTACCACATTATTGTTAGGAGGAATAGTGTTGATATTTGTGGATAAATGGTTTGCTAAAACGGAAGAAATTGGAACTTCAGCAGTAAGTTATCCTACCGCTTTTAAAATAGGATTGTTTCAGTGTATTGCGATGATTCCTGGAGTCTCGCGCTCTGCAGCAACCATTATTGGAGGATTAACACAAAAAATGAATCGTAAAGCTGCTGCCGAATTTTCTTTTTTTTTGGCAATACCCACGATGTTTGCTGCAACGACTTATAAATTATTAAAGTTTTATAAATCGGGTGGTGGTTTTCACGATGAGGAAATTTCGTTACTAATTATTGGAAATATCGTAGCTTTTGTTGTAGCCATTATCGCTATCAAAGCGTTTATTAGCTTTTTAAACAAACATGGGTTTAAATATTTTGGGTATTACCGAATTGCTTTAGGGTTATTCATTTTAATTTTACACTTTATTGGAGTAGAATTAACAATTATATAAGTGTTAGAAAACCTCAAAGAAAAATTTCTATCTGGGCAACTTATTTTAATAGATAAACCATTAACATGGACTTCTTTTGATGTAGTAAAAAGAGTAAGATACTTGATTAGAAAAGAGCTAAACATTGCAAAAATTAAAGTTGGACACGCAGGAACTTTAGATCCATTAGCTACAGGTTTGTTGATAATTTGCACGGGGAAATTCACCAAAAAAATTGATGAAATTCAAACTCAAGAAAAAGAATATACCGGAATTATTACCCTTGGAGCAACAACTCCTTCGTTTGATTTAGAAAAACCAATTGACTTCGAATTTCCAATTGCTCACCTCACAGAAAAATTAATTAAAGAAACTGCGCTATCTTTTATTGGCGAACAACAACAAGTAGCTCCCATACATTCAGCAAAAAAAATAGATGGTAAAAGAGCTTATGAATATGCCAGGGAAGGAGAAGAAGTGACTATTAAATCGAACACCATTACTATAAAAGCTTTTGATGTTGAACGCTGCGAACTGCCCAATTTTAGTCCAGATAATTTAAATGATTCTAAAATTAATCGAGAAGAACCTTATAAAAAAGGAGTTCACGTTAAATTTAGAATTGTTTGTACCAAAGGAACTTACATTCGTTCTATTGCTAGAGATTTCGGTTTAGCGGTAAATTCTGGAGGTCATCTATCGCAACTTAAAAGAACTCGAATTGGTAATTATCGGGTAGAAAATGCACTAAAAATGGAAGAGGTTCAACAACTGTTTTTGTGAGAGTTTCGTTTATCGGTTGGCGCTTGGAAAAGTTGGGCTTTTAGCCGAAGGAAGTGTCAAACCGTTAGTATGTTTGTACTTTGTTGTCATTGTCAAAATGCACCACCCGCCCAATTTTTTCTAAACGTGTGTTATGGGCTGTTAATTATTTTTTAATGTGCTTCAATATAATAATATGAGGTATTAGTTTCTTTTAATTTCTTTATCAAATCTTGTAAGTTCTTTTCCTTTTTTTCCTCCGGAGAACCAGCAATAATCATCATAAAATTACTTTTAAATTCTTCTTTATACCTGTCAATTTGACCTTTTGCTCTATCTGCTTGGTCTGATTTTTTTAATTCCCTAGCTAACTTTAATTCAATGCCGTAAACATTATCACCTAAAATTAGGTCTATTAATCCTTTATTACTTGTACCACCCTTTTTAATGGTTGCAAAAAAACTTTTAAAATGTTCTTCTAACATTTTATTTAAATCTAATTCTTTTGTTTTTTCAAGTACACTTTTTGAAATATTAAATTTATTTAAAACAAGTAAAATTTTATCATTATTAATAGCTTTATCTATCCATAGGTTGTCTACATTTTTACTGCTATCAATTAATGAAATAGTATAACTGGAATTTAAAGATAAGAAACAGTCAAGTACAAAATTCCCAATTTTAAAATTTATTTTTGGAGTATAAATATTTAAATTGTAAAGTTCTTGATATTTTAAATTTTTACCATTTTCATAATGTGCTTTTATAATTTGTAATAGTTTTTTATTTTCAGTAATCGGATTTTCATCAAGGTCATGAAGATTATTTTTTACTGATAAATTCCAGAATCCAAGAAAGTCCTTTTCTAAAATAATGTTTTTGAATTCCTGTTTCGAAATTGTTGTATCAATACCTAGTGAAACTAATCTTTCTTTAGGAATTGTTATTTTCCCAGATAGAAGAACTTCTTGAAGTCCTTTCAATGCTTTGTCGTTTACTTTTTCCATATATGTTCAATTTGTCATTTGTTTAATAGCCCATAACGTTAATCTAAAGGATGTTTCAATATCTTTTAGTCCCGAAGTTTCGGGAATAAACGAAGTTAGTCTTTTTTTGGAGAAAGTCAAGTTTTTAGGAATTATCTGAAAAGAGAGCTTAAGAGTAGTCCTAAAAATTCTGCTCTTGCAAGCTGTGCTTGAGAAAAGTGTAAAGTTGTTTAGGTCATGTAAAAGCCACAATTTTGTTATATCTTTTTAATTTTTTCGTATTCGTATTTTATTATAAAATTTTATTTATACATTTAAACGATGCTGAAAAACTATATCTAAATTTTTTTAATTAACCCTTAGTTTATGAAAAACACATTTTTTTATTTTTTATTTTCTATTAGTATTCTGTTTTTTTTAATGCCATTAAAATCATCAACTCAAAATCCTGTCGATTCTCTTCTTTTGGTTTTAAAAACAGCTCAACAAGACGTAATTCGATTACAAACCTATGCGAAATTAAGTGAAGTATGTGAGTATAATGAAATAGAGGCTTATAGCACAAAGGGTATCGAACTTGGAGAAAAACTTTTGTTATCAACTAATAAAAAAATTCATTCAACGGCAGCAGAAGCTTTAGGGCTTTGTTACAATAATTTCGCATTTGCAAAAGGTCAACAAGGTGAATTTAAAAGTGCAATTGAATTTTATAAAAAGGCACTTTTGTTAAATGTTCGCGAAAAAAATGAAACTGAAATAGCCCCTATATTAAATAATTTAGGGGAATCTTTTTTTAATGAAGGGAAATTAGAAGAATCAATCTCCTATTTTGAGAAAAGTATCATTGCTTACAAAAAAAACAAAGATTTAGAGGGTGTTGGAAGATGTTACGTTAATCTATCTTTTGTCTATCAAAACATTGGAGATATTTCTCAGGCACTTAAGTGTATTGATAAAGGAATGAAAATTAGAGAAAAAGTAGGAGATCAACAGGCTATTGCAAATAGTTGGTCTCTTTTTGGTGCAATTTATTCACAACAAAGAGAATTAGATAAGGCGTTAGTTTGTTTTAAAAAATGCTATGAAATAAATAAAGCATTGAAAAATAAAGAAGGTATGGCAGGTGGCATTAATAACATTGGTTGGGTATATGCAGAAAAAGGTAAATTCGATGATGCTAAACTATCTTATGAAGAAGCCTTACAACTTTCAATCGAAATTGGTGACGAAGTAGGGCGTGGAAAGTCATATCAAAATTTGAGCGCTATTTTTTACAAGAAAAAAGAAATTAATAAAGCACGAGAATTTCTTAATAAGGCATTGGTTATTTTAAAAAAATATGATCAGAGAGATGGAATAGCAAGTTCGTTTTGTAGTTTAGGTGAAATGGAATTTTACTATGGCGAAATTAATGAAGCAGAAAAAAATGGTAAAATTTCTTTGGAGATTGCAAAACAAATCGGATATCCTGAATTAATAGTTAATGCTTCTGAGTTATTGAATTTGGTTTATCGAAAAAAGGGGGATTCAGCAAAAGCACTAGAAATGTCGGATTTATTTTATAAAATGCGAGATAGTATTCAGAACGAAAAAAATCGTAAAGGCACAATTGAACAACAATTTAAATTTGATTATAATAAAAAAGAAATTGAAATCACCACAAAAGCTAAGTTAGAAAAAGAAAAAATAGAACTTATTGCGGCAGAAGAAAAGCAAAAGCAACTAATAATTACAATTGCTATTATCATTATTTTAATTTTAGTAGTGGTATTTGCAGGTTTTGTGTTTAACAGATTAAAAATTACTCAAAGGCAAAAAAATGTAATAGAAGAACAAAAACAATTGGTAGAAGAAAAACATAAAGAAATAACAGACAGCATTAATTATGCAGAGCGAATACAACACAGCTTTTTGGCAACTACCGAAATATTGGATGAACACCTCAAAGATTACTTTGTATTTTTTAGACCAAAAGATATAGTAAGTGGAGATTTTTATTGGGCAGGAGAATTAAATAACGGAAACTTTGCTTTTTCAGTTGCAGACAGTACTGGTCATGGAGTGCCTGGAGCAATTATGAGCATTTTAAATATTTCGAGTTTAGAAAAATCAATTGAAAAAGAAACAGCCCCTGACCTGATTTTAAATAAAACCCGAAAAATTATCATTGAACGTTTAAAAAAAGATGGTAGCTCAGAAGGCGGTAAAGACGGTATGGATTGTAGTTTGTTGGTGCTCAACCAAGACCGAACACAACTTTCGTTTGCAGCAGCAAATAATCCTGTTTTTATACTCCGTCCTACCGTCATTGAGGGAGAAACAGCCTGTCCCGACTTCTCGGGAGAGCAATCTCTTTCTAACGAGCAGATTGCTTCACTCCCTTCGGTCGCTCGCAATGACGATGGAGAGGAAAAGGTCATTCGCAATGTCGGCTACGAGTTAATAGAATTCAAACCCGATAAAATGCCAGTGGGTAAGCACGACAACGATAAGGAATCTTTTACTTTACATTCCACCATACTGAAAAAAGGAGATGTAATTTATGCATTAACCGATGGCTTCCCAGACCAGTTTGGTGGGGATAAAGGGAAAAAATACATGATTAAAAATTTAAAAGAATTGTTGTTGCAAATAGCACATTTACCGATGTTAGCACAGGAACAAAAATTAGCAGAAGAATTTGATAAATGGAAAGGAAGTAACGAGCAAGTAGATGACGTTTGCATCATAGGTGTGAGGATTTGATGTAAATATTTCCTTCGATTCCTCCGTCAACTGAAGGATTCACTCAGGACAGGCTGACTCGTTTGTGTTATATTCTAACGCCTATCACACAAACGTCGTCCACCTGTTCAATGTTTTCTTTCCATTTTTCAAAAGCTGCGTCTATTAAATCTTTTTGCTTTTGCATGGATTGCCCTTGAATACTTATTAGTAAATCTCTGAACGCGTTTATTTTGAATTTTTTACTTTTCCCTCCTCCAAACTGATCTACATACCCATCTGAAAAAATATAGATAGTATCTCCTTTTAACAAATCGAACGAGTGGGTTGTAAATGGTGCCGAATTATCAAATTTGCCAATAGGTTGTTTATCTGGTTTGGTTTCTATTATCTCCTCTTTTCTAATAATCCACAAAGGAATATTAGCACCTGCATAGTCTAATTTATTATTTTCAAGCACACAAATGGCTATATCCATTCCATCTTTTACATCTTCTTCGCTTTTTTCAAATTCTTGAATAACAATTTCCCGTGTTTTGTCTAATATTTCGCCAGGGTCGGTTAACCCATATTCTCTAACACTTCTGTTTAATCCATTGTTGCAAACTACGCTAACCATGGCTCCAGGAACGCCATGACCTGTGCAATCTGCTGCTGCAAATAAAACTTTGTTATGCTTATGCTCCAACCAATAAAAATCTCCAGCCACAATATCTTTTGGCTTATAAAGGATAAAACTATCTTTTAGGTGTTCCTTAATTACTTTTTCTTGTGGAAGGATGGCATTCTGTATTCGTTTAGCGTAAATGATTGAATCGAGAATTTCTTGATTTTTTTCTTCCACAATAATTTTTTGATTTTCAACCTCTGTTTTCTGTAATGAAATAATTTTATTGTCATTCTTTTTTCTCTGGTAACCTCTAAAAACAATACCCCCTAGCATTAGCAAAAAGATAATACCAACATATAGATAGTAGCGTTGATTCTGCTCTTTTTCGAGTTGATGTTGGTGTTGAATTTCTTTTAAATCCTGCTCTTTAACAAAAGCTAAACTATCCGATAAATGTTGCTTTTCATATTCATATTTATATTCCTGACGAAGGATATCTTGTTTTGTTTTATCACTTCCAATACTGTCATTTGCAACTATAAATAATTCATGCATTTCTAAAGCTTTGCGATAGTCACCCATCGCTTTATAGCTTTTATAAAGTTCTCTTGCTGCTGACATTCCTTCAGCAACAATACCCATGTTTTCTGCCATGGTCAGTGCTTTTTTGTTATAGTTGATGGATTGATTAAAATTGCCTAGTTTATAATACAATGCACCAATGTTATTTAACGAAGATGCTTCTCCTCTTTTATCTCCAATTTCTACTCTTAATAGTAAGCTTCTTTCAAAATACTCCATCGCTTTCATATTATTTCCTTGGTGCTCGAAAATGATACCTATATTATTTAAAAATCCAGCTACCCCACTTTTATCTCCAACTTCTTCTAAAATTTTGAGACCTCTGTTAAAATAATCCATGGCTGTATTTTCATCTCCTTTGCCCATGTAAACACCACCTAAATTTCCTAAAGAATTAGCTATTCCTAACTTATCTCCAGCATCTCTTTTAATTTTAAAACTTTTATTAAAATATTCAATTGCTTTATCAAAATTTCCTTGTTCTTTATGTATGATACCAATGTTATTTAATGAACTTGCTATTAGTAAATTTTCATGAGTTTCTTCCGCTATTTTTAACCCATTATTGTAATACCTTAATGCTTGATAATAATTTCCTTGAATATGAAATGAAATGCCCTGCGTATTAAGTGCTGATGCCATCCATTTTTTATTTTTTTTTGACGCTGCAAAATCGTATTGCAACTGTGCCATTTTAAAGGCAGTAGCTGGCTGAGTAAACAAATAAACTTTTCTAATAATATTATTTATACAAGTAAGTCTTACCGTGTCTTTTTGAGAAGTATCGTTCCAAACCGACCAAAGGCTATCAATATTTACTTGAGCATTAGTTTGCTTCGTTAAACTAATAATAACAAAGAGAAATAATATGTAATGCAGCTTTTTCAATCTAATGTATTATTTTACAAAATCCTTATTTTTTACAATAATATCTTTGGTCATTTTTTTTATTACTTCACCAGCTTGCATAATTAATGCTTCATCTGACGGGAAAGGAATTGGTTTGGTATTTAACTCCTTTTGTGTTTCCAAAGACAACGCATCAATATTTCCGTAAGCGACTGTGTAACGATTTTCAAATAGTGCATCGGATGCAATTGGTTCTGTTTTCATTTGCTTATCCGTTGCATTGTCGTAATATTCTAAATCTCCTGCAACTCGGGCAGCTTTGTTTTGTTGAAACCTTACCACCTTACAAGTAATGGTTTTAAATCTCGGAATTTTAATGTCATTTCCTAAACTATCTTTTTTTACATTTCCATGAGCGTCTAACACATAATCAAAACCATCGGGTACTTCTTTACTTTCTATGGTTGCGTTTTGAGC
>CAYHWX010000028.1:0-20976 GCA_964360245.1 uncultured Vicingus sp. | reverse complement strand
GTTTTGAGCAACTTTTTCTGGAGCAACATCTATCAATTTTAAATTTAAAATAATAGAATAATGGTAAAGGATGTTGGTATCAATGTAAGAATCGTAGTTAGTCCAATCTTTGTCTAACTCATTTACATCTATGTTTTGTATTTCTTCCATCATCACCTTTGGCACTAAAACTTTTGTATTATCTTCTATCCTAAAAAAAATGTTTGTAGTTCCTGCTAACTTCGCTGCAATTATTTTATCATTCACATCCTTATAATCTGGGTTGTATGATTTTACTTCATTGTATTTATCATACGCCAAACGAGCATCCATTTTGTTGTTTTTTGCCATTAATTCATCTCCTTTTGCATAAGCATACTCGGTAGCGTTTGTTTTTGCGTTTGCAATTTCTCCCGAAAAATCTTTTTCTTCGTAATTAATTCCAACAGGAGGTAATGATGCTGCTAAATCTTGGCGACCTTTCATGGTAACATACAATTGATAAATTTTACTCCAATTGGCAGGGTTGCCTTCTTGTTTTAACCGATTTACTTCGGTATTGTCTTGGGCATACGCCAATCGATAGGCATTGTTAAAAGTATCTACCTCGTCAAAACTTCCGGGATTCTTTTTTATTTTTTTTGCCGACTTCTGAAGTGCAGCATCATAATTTCCTTCTGCTAGTTGTTTGCTAGAAGATTTGCAGGAAGATAGAAAAACTACTACGATTAAAAAGAGTATTATTTTTTTCATAACAATTATTTTGAATTCAAAAAACAAAGATTAAGCCAACTAATAAATTTGCCTTAAATCTAACGAGTAAAAGTAAAAAATTTATACAAAATAAAGTGGTGATTTTTTCGCTATTATTATCTAATCAAAGTAACCGTTCCGAACATTGTTCCGGGGTCACCCAAAATATCTCGGTATTTTACTTTCCAAACGTAGGTTTCTGTTTTTGCCAGTGTTCCTTTATAAGTGCCATTCCAACCCATGTCCATATTGGTTGAGTAAAATAATTTTTCTCCCCACCGATCAAAAATATAAAGTTCAAATTCAACAATATCTTTACCATACACATAAAACAAATCATTCACTCCATCGCCATCTGGTGAAAATGAATTAGGAGCATAAATAGAACCATCATAAAATATAGTAATGGTATCGTAACTATAACAACCGTTTGCTCCTTGTACTGTTAAGTAGTAGGTGGTTGATTCTTGTGCATTGACAATTGGATTAGCACAATTTGTACAACTTAGTCCTGTGGATGGAGTCCACCAAAAATTTGCAGCATTACTGTTAGGATTTAAGGTTATCACTGCTCCCCAATTGGTTTTAATATCACTTCCTAAATCTACTATTGGATTGATTAATGTATCCACAAAAACCGAAAGTGTTGTTGTACAATTAGAAGAATCCGTCACCTCTACATAAAAAGTAGTTGGTGCAGCTATGGTAGGATTAATACTGTTGCTTGTTCCATAACCGCCTGCTGAAGAATACCAATAATAAGTAACGCCTCCTGTTGCCCATAAATTTGCCACATCACCTATGCAAACAATCGTATCATTTACAATGTTTGCGTTAACAACATGAACGTACACTTCTACGGTATCATCATCCACCCCACAACCGTTGGAAACTTCAACAATATAATTAGTTGATTGAGATGGAAAAGCCATTGTTAAGGAATCGTTGGGATTGGTTAAGCTATTGGACGGTGTCC
Source organism: uncultured Vicingus sp. (assembly GCA_964360245.1). Lineage (GTDB taxonomy): Bacteria > Bacteroidota > Bacteroidia > Flavobacteriales_E > Vicingaceae. Next base: position 19,268 of record CAYHWX010000028.1, on the reverse strand, counting down.
AACTATAAGTTGTACCACCAGAGGCGTAAATTTGCACACTGTCTCCCAAACAAATAGTATCAGTAACAGAGCCTAAAGCAATCGGAAAAGCGTTATCAACAGCAACTTCCATCAACGTGTCCCAAGTACAATTATTGGCGTCTGTGATTGCTACTTGATATATCGTATTTACCAAAGGAGTAGCAGTAGGATTTACAATAAACGCATCATTTAATGTTGCTGCTGGCGACCACAAATAGCTTGTTCCGCCCGATGCATAAATTTGCACGCTCTGTCCCAAGCAAATCATGGTGTCGGGCATTATTCCTATATTTTTGGTAAATACCGTAACAACTAATTGCATAGTATCCATGCCACAACTATCGGTTGTAATTACAGTATAAGTTGTTGTGGTATCTGGCCAAACTGTTGGAGTAGCAGTGTTGCTGTCTAAAATATTATAATTGGGAGTCCAGCTATAAGCTGAACCTCCAGAAGCATTTAACTGAATGCTATCTCCTCTACACACTCCATTTATTGGGGCAATACTGATAATTGGTGGTCCATCGATGTAAACATCAACATAATCAGTATCTCTTTTTAAGCAGGACACAGAATCTAATGAAACCAACATAACATTGTATGTCCCTAAAGAATCATAAACGTGATAAGGTTCAAAAAGAGTGGAGGTATCTCCATCATCAAAAGCCCAATAATAAGATATGCCACCATTGCTTAAATTTTGAAAATGTACGGTGTCTCCAATGCAATGAAAAGGAGTGGCATAAACATCAGCTCCAGCTGTTAAAACTGATAAATCTATTTTAAAAACACCTAAGTTACAGTTGGGTCCATTATCGGTATTCGACCAAGCACCTGGAGTTGTTGGAAAATCTGAATTTGAACCATAACAGGAAGCACAAACAGCTTGATAAACAATTCCTTTTTTATCAAATCTACTTGTTCCACCATCAACATGATCGGGGCTTGTACTTCCCCCAAAAAAAGTAGCGTACATTAAGGAAGCGGCATCTTCCTCTAGCAACATTAAATAATAATCACTTCCATCTGTGCTGGATTGAAGTGCATTGACAGTTATTGGTAAACCTGTAGTAGTGCTAAAAGGAGGACCTCCATTACTACTGTTAACTGTTCCTCCCCAGCCCGAAATAAATATATAATTACATTCATTTACTAAAAATGCCGAAAGGGTAATGTCCACATTGCCAGAACCTCTTCCAAAAGATGTAGAAAATAGTGTTGCCGATAAATCAGGGGTTAATTTATGCAAAAACTGTCCGCTATTCGGAACATTATAAACTGATGCGGGAGTAATTGGATAAGTTCCTTCGGTTTGTCCAACAACATATACGTTGTTGGCGGTATCTAGCTGTACAAAGAAAGTTTGGTCATAATCGGAAGTTCCTATAAAAGTACTCGCTAAAATAGTAGTTCCTGTATTGTTAATTTTGGTAATCCAACCATCTGCAACTCCCTGATACATGGTTTGAAGAACTCCAACGGTGACAGGAAAATTTGGACTTTCTGTTCCTCCAGTTACTAAAACATCTCCTAACGTGTTAAATTGAACAGAGAACGCAGCATCAGCATTTGTTCCTCCTAAATAAGAACTCCAAATTAAAGAACTTAAATCGGGCGATAATTTAAATGCACAACCATCTTGTCCTCCCGATAAAACAGGCTGAAATGCACCAGCAGTTACTGGAAAATTATTGGAAAATGTAGAACTTGCAACATACACATTATCGCTAGTATCAACAATTATCTCTCCTCTAAATTCGTCGGCATAGTTGTACAGCAAAACAGGACCTAAGTTTAGTCCATCATTTCCAGAACCTCCCATAAAAGTTGAAGCCAATAATAAAACTCCATTGGTACTAAATTTAGAAATAACAATATCCGAGCCTGCAACATAGTTTGGGATACTTCCTGTGTAATTTATTCCTCCATTAAAAGTATTGTCATAAGCAGTTGCTGAAACAGGAAAGTTAGCAGAGGCAGTAGTTCCCATTACTAATAATTCGTTGTTGTTGTTGACAATTAAACTGTGTGGTGATTCATTTCCTGAACCGCCCAAGTATGTTGAGTACAGCAAAGCAGTTCCATTAGAAGAAAATTTAGTTAATGAAATGTCTGTGCCAAAGCTATAATTTCCGTTTCCACCATTAAAGTTAACTTGATAAGCTCCAACAGTTGTTGGATATCCAACTCCAAAAGTTACTCCGCCACCATATAAATTTCCAGCATCATCAAAAGTGGAAGTGTATCCCCAATTATCAGCGGTAGAGCCAGAGTATGAGGCAAAAATTAGTGTGGGATCAATTACTAACTCTTTTGTTTTATCATAACCTTTTGGAAAATCGAAAGAAACCACCTTATTTTCTAGCTTAAAATTACATTTTACTTCTTTTTGTTTTCCTTTTATGAATTGATAGGCAAAAGGTTTTTGCTCAATAATTTCATTTACCGATGTTGTAATATTCAATTTTCCATCTTTCAATACGATTTCATCAACACCATTATAACTCATTTGAATTTGGTGTACATCACCCCCTGGAGCTACAACAAAATCATACTTTAAATTATTTTCTTTAACATAAAACTTTAAATTGATGTTTTTGTAGATTTCCTTGTAAGTTGCTTCCCCGTACTTTTTTACTTTCGAAGCCCATTTTGACGGGTCGTTTCCAATAAAATAATTTTCATAATCGGTAGTAGGTTTTGAGGGAATAATTTGGTCGGTTTGTGCATTTAAAAATTGGATTTTAAACGCATGTAAATTCAGTAAAAAATCGTTGGGAGTTGGATTTTTAATTCCATGATGGTGCATATCGCCCAACCTAGCCATATCTTGTTCGTTGTAAAAAAGATAAGTCAATTCGTTTTGTTCTAAATATAAATTTCCTCCTGGTAATTTTGCTTTAAAAACGATGTTGTTTTCCCACTGTCCTTTGTTTTCAATAAATTGAACATTTGATAGTTGGGCAAAGGAATTTGCACCAATAAAAAATGATATTATGTTGATAAAAAATTTCAAATCTTTACTCAATAACTTTACAAGATACAACTTTTTTAAAAGTTTCTCTTTTAAAGACTGAAATTTTATTAGATAGTTGCCTCTAAATCAACAGATTTATAAAAAAATGTTAAAATTGTTTGATTGGAAAGTTTAAAATTGACTACTCAATTTTCATTTCAGGAATTTCTCCTTCAATAACCAATTTTCCAGCAGTAGCTTTTTTAATTTCTTCAACACTCACTCCGGGAGCTCTTTCCAATAAGTAAAATGCTCCATTTTTTATTTCTAAAGCAGCCAAATTGGTGATAATTCTGGTAACACAACCTACACCAGTTAAAGGCAAGGTACAAGTTGGCAATAATTTGCTTTCTCCACTTTTGTCGGTATGCATCATAGCAACAATAATATTATCGGCTGAAGCTACTAAATCCATTGCTCCTCCCATTCCTTTTACCATTTTACCGGGTACTTTCCAGTTGGCAATATCTCCATTTTGAGCAACTTCCATCGCACCTAAAACTGTTAATTGCACATGTTTTCCACGAATCATAGCAAAACTTAAAGCCGAATCGAAAATCGACGCGCCTGACATTAGTGTAACGGTTTGTTTTCCAGCATTTATTAAATCGGCATCTTCTTCGCCTTCATAAGGGAAAGGTCCCATGCCTAAAATTCCATTTTCGGATTGAAATTCTACCACTATATTTTTTGGAATATAGTTGGCAACTAAAGTTGGTATCCCAATTCCTAAATTAACGTACCAACCATCTCTTAATTCTTGAGCTATTCTTTTAGCAATTCCTGTTTTGTCTAACATAATTTTAATGTACCAATTTGTTAATGAAACAATGTAGCAATTACAACAACTGCTAATTATTTTTTACTTGTGCTTAATATCTTATAAATGATTAATCCAATTTCTTTAATTTGATTTTCCAACTCCTCATTAAACGGATAACTTTTTGCCCTTTTACATAAAATTAGCCAGTATTTTGTTTCTTCAAGTTCCTTTGCGGCTATTTTGATTTTATGAATAAAATCGGCTTTACTTTCTGCATTTTGAGCCTCGTGTACATTTGCACCAATTGATGTTCCTGAACGAATTAGTTGATTAGCTATTACAAACTTTCTTTTTGATTCCAATTCTTCACAAAACTCAATAATTAACAAAGAAAAATCAATGGTTTTAGTTACAATAATATTGTCTTTCACTTCCATCTTATTCTTTTATTGTTACATTAATAAATTACTACATTGTTAAATTAACCTATGAGCGTGAGCGAATAGTCCGCTGTTCAATTCTTTTTTCATAATCGGTTCCTTGGAAAATTCGTTGCACAAATATTCCAGGAGTATGGATGGTGTTTGGGTCTAATTCTCCCAAAGGAACTAATTCTTCCACCTCAGCAATGGTAATTTTTCCAGCCATTGCCATCATAGGATTAAAATTTCTTGCTGTTGCTTTATACACAAGGTTTCCAGCAGAATCTCCTTTCCAAGCTTTTACAATGGCAAAATCGGCAGTTAAAGCATTTTCCAAAATATGGGGTTTACCATTAAATACCCTTACTTCTTTTCCTTCGGCTATTTCAGTTCCATATCCAGCAGGAGTATAAAACGCAGGAATACCAGCTCCTCCAGCTCTACATCTTTCTGCTAAAGAACCTTGAGGAATTAAATCTACTTCTAATTCGCCACTTAACATTTGGCGTTCAAACTCATCATTTTCGCCAACATAGGAAGAAATCATTTTTTTAATTTGTTTTTGTTGAAGCAACAATCCCAACCCAAAATCATCTACACCAGCATTGTTAGAAATACAGGTTACTCCTTTTACATTCATTTTTACTAATTCCTTAATGCAGTTTTCGGGGATTCCGCACAAGCCAAAACCACCCAACATTAAGGTCATTCCATCTTTAATTCCTTTTGTTGCTTCGGCTGCATTTGCAACAACTTTATTTATTGCCATAATTATAAATTTTAAAATTCACCAACTATCATTATCTCCATTCATCACCCTCATTATTCATTTCGTAATATTTTTTACAATCGAGTTCAATAACAAGCGGATTCTCTGGTTTTTCAAAATCTCCATTAGAAATTTTAATTTTAGGATCCGCTTTCACTTTTTGCATAAAATACCCCCAAATTGGTAAAGCAGTATTTGCTCCTTGCCCCATAGCTGTAGTAGCAAAACGAACGCTTCTTTCATCTGCTCCTACCCACACTCCAGTAACTAAATCGGGTGTTAAACCCATAAACCAACCATCGGTATTATTTTGTGTAGTCCCTGTTTTTCCAGCTATTGGATAACGATGACCAGTATATGGTCGATCTTTTGTGATGGAACCCCGTAACCTTAATCCTGTTCCAGATCCATTACCTCTGCATTTGTTATACTCCACTCCGCTGGTAACTCCTTTCATTAATTCTAACATCACATAAGCACTTTCTTCACTTAATGCCTCTTTGGTATTTGGAACAACATCAATAATTACATTACCGTGCTTATCTTCTATTCTGGTAAACATGGAAGGTTCTATCCAAACCCCTTTGTTGGCAAACGTTGCATTTGCCCCTACCATTTCATAAACACTTATATCTGCAACTCCTAAACATAAGGAAGGAACGGCATCTAAAGGGCTAGTTATTCCCATATTTCTAGCTTGTTTAACCACAGATTCTGGACCAAATTGTTTCATAATCCAAGCTGTAATCGTATTCATCGAATTGGCAATTGCGTATTTTAAAGAAACTTTACAACCATCATAATCTCCATCAGAGTTTTTGGGTGACCAATCTTTTAATATTCCAAACTCTCCTTTATGAAATGTATATCTGTTATTTGGTACTTCGTAGCACGGTGAATATCCATTTTGTATGGCTACAGCATATACAAAAGGTTTAAAAGTAGAACCTACTTGCCGTCTACTTGTAACGTGGTCGAAAGCAAAATTTTGATAATTTACTCCACCTACCCACGCTTTGATATAACCCGTATGAGGGTCAACAGACATCAATCCAGCATGTAAAAACGATTTGTAATATTTAATAGAATCGTTGGGCGATAACAAAGTATCAATATTGCCTTGATAGGTAAATAGTTGCATTTTGGTTTTTGCATCAAAAATAATAGCAACAGAATCTTTACGAGTTGCCCAAATTTTAAACCCACAGTCTTCTGCTTGACAAACAAAGAAATTTCCTTCTTTTTTTATTGATTTACCTCTTCTGCCACAATTAGCACATTCTTTCCCTGTTAATACTAAATATCGGGTGGTTTTTGTTCGAGCTGATTCCATTATTTCTTTGAGTTGTGCTTCTGAAATTCGGCTATCAAAAGGATACTTACTTTTTCTATATTTTATTAAAGCTTTGCTAAATTGTCCTTGTAAGGTTTTTCCAATATATTCTTGAACTGCCCATTCGGCATGTTCTTGCATTCGAGAATCGATTGTGGTAAATATTTTTAGTCCATCGCTGTAAACATTATAAGGAGTGCCATCTTTTTTAGAATATATGTAATTCCCATCATCATCTTTGGTAGATAACAAGTCTTGAATTTTAAGTCTTAATGTTTCTCTAAAATAGGGTGCTAATCCTTCCTTATGGTCAACTGTTTTATAATCTAATTTAATTGGAAGTACTCGTAAAGAATCGTATTCTTCTTTGGTAATCATTCCACTTCTTTTCATTTGTGCAAAAACAACTTCTCTTCTTTTTAGTGCATTGGCAGGAAATTTTATTGGATTGTATAAGGAAGGATTTTTTGCCATTCCAACCAATACTGCTGCTTCTTCTATTTTTAAATCTATAGGCTCTTTATTAAAATAGACGTTACAAGCCGATTTTATTCCAACTGCATTATAAATGAAATCAAATTGGTTATAATACATGGTAATGATTTCATCTTTGGTATAGCGTTTTTCAATTTCTATGGCTAATATCCATTCTTGAAATTTTTGTTTAACCCGTTGAAAAATATTATCAGATTTATGGTCGAACATCATTTTAGACAATTGCTGCGTAATGGTACTCGCTCCACCCGAACTACCAAAATTTGCTACCGCCCTTACTAAACCTCTAAAATCAATACCTGAATGTTCTCTAAAACGCTCGTCTTCTGTTGCTATCAACGCATCTATTAAAAAAGGAGATAAATCTTTATACTTGATGTTTGTTCTATTTTCTTTAAAATATTTACCTAATAGCTTCCCATCCGAAGTAATAATTTCGGAGGCTAAATTACTGGTCGGATTTTCTATTTCTTCTAAAGATGGTAGCGGATCAAAGCCTAAAGTACCTGTTTTAGCTGCCCACATAGCTATCGTTAAAATAAGAACAGGCATTGCTACCACTATCCAAAAAATGAGTAATTTTTTCTTATTGCTTAACTTATTTTTTTGATTAACCAATTTATTAATTTTTAGTTTTTTCGACCATTAATCCAACGTCAGTAACACCTTTCAATCCATTTTCTACTCTCGTTGCTTGTTCATAAGAAACGATATATTTTCCTTTTTGAGCAAATTTGAATCCTCCAAAATAAGGCATTTGTAAATCCCATAAATCTCCAATACCTTTTCCCAACCATTTTCCTCTATTGTCTGCCAAAATACAATTAACTGTATCTTTTAGCAAATTTCCATTGGGTCCTTTCATGGTAACAAAAAGATAAATATTGCTGTACGGATAATATCCTGTATTGCGAATATTGATGTATAAATTATGAGCTGAAGAGGTATCATTGGCTTCAAATTCAAAATTAATAATATTTTCTTTTTGCCAATTGGCACCTGCTATTTCTTTGTATTCTTCATAAACTTTATGCTCATCACAAGAAAGTAATGTGGTCAACAAAAACACAGCAACTCCTATTTTAAAAAGGGGTTCTAAAAATGAACTTCGTTGAACTCGCAAGCTCGGTTGTGTTTTTTGATGACACACCCCTTCCTCCTCTTGATAGAGGGGATATGAAATAGCTTGTGCCGACTTTTCGGTATTAATTTTTAGAACTCTCCTAAATAAGTTTATCATTTTTGTTGATTTGGCTTTTTATTCCGATTGTGATTGGAGTTTTTATGGTGTTTTTTCTTTTTGTGATTTTTTCCACCTTTAGGAGCATCAAAACGAGTTAAACTATCTTGCCCAACTACATTTGCATAATCAGGTACAACTATTACTTCTTTGTATTCAACAAAATCAATTAAATCAGCTGGTTTTTCCTCTTTTTTGTTCATTGCAATAATCTCATTGACTCGCTCCAATTTTAATTCAATAAATTTAACGGTATCGTCTTGGTAGGAATACCACATCAAATTTTTGAAGATATCCATTTTTCGATAAAATGCTTCGCCTTTTTTTGTTTTTAAGTTAATGTTTACATCCGGAAAATCTTTTAACGCATCAACATAAGTACTCAACTCATAATTTAAACAACATTTTAACTTGCCGCATTGTCCCGCCAATTTTTGTGGGTTTAAAGATAATTGTTGGTATCGAGCAGCAGAGGTGGAGACCGATCTAAAATCGGTTAACCAAGATGAACAACACAATTCTCGTCCACAAGAACCAATTCCACCCAATCTACTGGCTTCCTGACGGACACCAATTTGTTTCATCTCAATCCTAGCTTTAAATTCGCCTGCTAATCTTTTTATCAATTCTCTAAAATCAACTCGTCCTTCGGCAGTATAATAAAAGATGGCTTTGCTTTTATCTCCTTGATACTCCACGTCACTAATTTTCATTTCCAACCCCAATTCGATGGCAATTGTTCTTGCTTTGTACATGGTGTCAATTTCCAATTGTTGAGCATCAATCCATTTTTCGATATCTGTTTTTTTTGCTAATCGATATATTTTTTTTATTTCTTCCGAATCAAAAGCAATTTTTTGAGTTCTCATTTGTTTTTTTACCAATTCTCCTGTTAAGGAAATGGTTCCAATGTCGTGCCCTGGTGAAGCTTCGACAGCTACTACATCGCCAATGTTTAAACCAAATCCTTCGGTATTTCTGTAAAATTCTTTTCGGCTATTTTTAAATCGAATCTCCACACAATCGAACGGTTTTTGACCATGTGGTAACTCAATATCGCTTAGCCAATCAAAAACATTTAATTTGTTGCAACTGCCGGTTTTACTATTACATCCTGGTGATAAGGTATTACACCCTCTTGCAGAACTACATCCACTACATCCCATTCAATTTTATATATATTGTTGGTTTCCTATAGAAACCTCGAATTGTTAAACTTAATTATTAACTAGCTAACAAATATACAATTCTAAGTAGGATTTTTTATATGTTGTAGGATGAATTTATCAAAAACCATTTTTAAATCTTACTTTAATTTTTTGTTTTTTATTCCTCTGCTACACTAGGAGCTTTTACTCGAAGCAATTTTGTTAGTTTTAAAGAAACGTCTAAAAACAATATTTTGGGGTTAGCATTTCGCTCAATGTGGTAAGAAGCATCATTTAGTAAATTAATAATCTCCATACAATTTGCTCCATGAATAAAAGGTGCAAAGTTGACTAAAAATCCTTTTTCGTTGTTGGCTATTCTTTCCAAATCGGAGTTACCGTAATTTTTAATTAAACTTTCCCTAATAATGTGTAAACAATAATTTAAAAATTGTTTTTGTTTTTCTCTTCCAAAAGTGATTTTTGCAATTTCGTCTGTCCAAGTAATTAACGAAGCTACCTCTCCTTTAAAAGCAGCTCTCATCCAATTGGTAAATAAGGCATAAAACAATTCTTCTTGCTCCGATTGTTCAATAATTTTTTTTGCTTGTATAAAATTTCCATCCGATAATCGGGCAATATTTTGTGCCAACGATTCTTCCAATGCATATCTTTTTATCAACTCCTTTTTTAAAACCGCTACCTCAACGTTGCCAACTTTTACCAATTGTGTCCGAGAAAGAATAGTAGAAATCAGTTGAGAAATATCATGAGCGACCAATATAAAAAGTGTTTTGCTTGGTGGTTCTTCAATAATTTTTAACAACTTATTGGCTGAGGCGATGTTAAATTTTTCGGGATACCAAATAATCATCGTTTTGTATTCGGCTTCGTAAGTCTTTAAACTAAGAATTTTTAAAATCGACTCACTTTCGTATTTCGAAATCAACAATTGTTTGTTTCCTGTCTCAATTTTTTCTTGCCAGTTGGCGATAGATAAATAAGGCTCTTGTAGAATTACTTCTCTCCATTGAACTAAAAAATTAGCACTTATTGGTTTTTCTTTCACCTCATCATTAGTTGCCACAGGGAAAACAAAATGCAAATCGGGATGAATCACTTTTTGAAACTTGGTACAAGAGGCACATTCGCCACACGAATCGGTGTCGGACTTATTTTGACAGGAAATATATTGTGCATAAGCAATGGCTAAAGCTAAATTGCCAGAACCTTCTTTTCCTAAAAATAATTGGGCATGGCTAATTCTTCCTTCTTTAACGGTATTGATTAGTCTTTCTTTGACATTTTCATGTCCTATAACATCTTTAAATTGCATTGCTTTCAAAGGTAAATATTATTGCCTAAGACTATCTATTTTTAACAATAAATTTTACTTTTGCTGTTTAAAATATCATTACAATGAAGACAATAGATAATTACAATTTTTCGGGTAAAAAAGCACTCATTAGAGTAGATTTTAACGTTCCTCTAGATGCTGATTTTAATGTAACAGACGATACTAGAATTGTTGCTGCTGTTCCAACTATAAAAAAAGTACTACATGATGGCGGTTCGGTCATCTTGATGTCGCATTTAGGAAGACCAAAAAATGGTCCTGAGGAAAAATTTTCATTAAAACACATTGTAAAAAAGGTTGCAGAAATTACCAATCATTCCGTTTTGTTTGCTCTCGATTGTATGGGTGAAGAAACTGCCAAAATGGTCGCTAATCTTAAACCTAGTGAAATTTTATTATTAGAAAACTTGCGGTTTTATAACCAAGAGACCAAAGGAGATGTTGCTTTTTCAGAAAAGTTATCAAAATACGGTGATGTTTATGTGAATGATGCTTTTGGAACTGCCCATCGAGCTCATGCGTCCACCACTATCGTTGCTCAATTTTTTCCAAATGATAAAATGTTTGGCTACTTAATCGAAAAAGAAATTAAAAGTGTTGCCAAAGTACTCAACAATAGCGAAAAACCAGTTACCGCAATTGTTGGTGGGGCAAAAGTTTCTAGTAAAATTATCATTATCGAGAACTTGTTAAATAAAGTAGATAATTTAATTATTGGTGGTGGAATGGCATACACCTTTATTAAAGCAGAAGGTGGAAAAATTGGAAGTTCGTTAGTAGAAAATGATTTTATTGAAACTGCATCCGATATTTTAGCAAAAGCGAAATCAAAAAATGTAAAAATTTACCTCCCACAAGATTCGGTTGTCGCTAATACTTTTAACAATGATGCTGAACAACAAGTTTGTGCAACTAATAGTATTCCAGATGGTTGGATGGGAATGGACATAGGAGAAAAAGCAATAAAAGATTTTTCGGAATGTATTTTAAATTCTAAAACCATTTTGTGGAACGGACCTGTAGGTGTGTTTGAAATGAAAAATTTTGAAAACGGAACTTTTAAAATAGCTCAAGCTATTGTTGCCGCTACAAAAAAAGGTGCTTTCTCTTTAGTTGGAGGTGGCGATTCTGTTGCAGCCATTAATAAATTTAATTTAGGGGAACAAGTAAGCCACGTGAGTACTGGTGGTGGTGCAATGTTAGAATATTTAGAAGGAAAAGAATTGCCAGGAATTGCAGCCATATTGAATAATTAGATTTTATCTCTAAGATTCATGATAGGTTTTTCAAAAAACTGATAAATTAGTGCTGAAATAATTAGTGTTGAAGCCCAATATATAATATACATGTAAGCATTTTCTATTTTTGTTTGGGGAGGAAAGTTTTTATCTATAACTTGAGCCACTAAACCTAAATTTACTAAATACATAGAATAAGAAATTACACTAATATATGTAAGGAACTTTCCAAGGGCACTAATCTTAAAAGACTTCAAACTATCTGCTTTTGCTAATAACAACATTGCCCCTAATGAGGTTACACTAAACGAAAATGTTTTGGTATAAAAATCGTTTGGTTCTTTTGGAATAAAAATGTTAAAGTAAATAATTAGTAACCCTAAAATAAAAGCCCAGTTTCGAGATTTTGTCCAAAATACAGGGTGATAAAGTTTTATGTAGGCTGCTAAAACTCCATAAATAATAGCATCTAATCTAGTCAACACCACTTTCCTAAAATTTACATCCCACCAAAAATAATCGACCGTTGTTTCCGAGATACTTATTCGGTAAATCAAAGGAAAAGTAATTAATAAACCAATGGTAATTAGCATAGTTTTTCTTTTGGAAAAGAAAAGAAGAAAAAATAACATCAATATTGGCAATGAAATATAAAACCATTCTTCGATTGACAAACTCCAACTTTCCCAAAAGAAATCAACGAATCCTTTATAAAAATTTTGTAAGAATAAAAGAAATTTGAAATCACATTTTTTAATATCACCGTTGGTAATGTTGTAATAAACCAACAAGAAATTTAGTAGAAGAATTAGGTAATAATTTGGTAAAGTTCTAAACCACCTTCTTTTCCAAAAACTAGTTAATGTTGAAAAATTAAAACCTTCTTCCTTTTCTAAAGTTTTGATTAAAATGGAACCGATTAAAAACCCACTTAAAACAAAAAATAACTCCACTCCATCAATAATTGGAATAGAAGGAAGTTTATCAAACAAATTTCCTGATACTATTTTTCCATGCTCAAAAACGACAATCAAAATAGCAACTGCTCGATAAATATCTAAACCATAAACTCTTTTAGAATAATTCATATTTTGACTTATCAGCAATAAAATATGATAATTGAAAACTATAGAAAGTTATCAATTTTTGAAGTTATTTATAAAAAATTTGTGACCCCGGAGGGATTCAAACCCCCAACCCTCAGAGCCGAAATCTGATATTCTATTCAGTTGAACTACGAGGCCATTACTATTTCGCAAATATAAACTATTTTTACACAATAAATTTTTACAAGATTAGTTTAAGAGTAATGTTTTATAAAGGAGTTTGTAATATCGTTTCCATTTATTTAATGTGTACAACATTTATTGGGTTTACACAAGAAATACCAATAGGAGATTGGCGAGATCATTTACCTTATGCTGATGCAGTTTCGGTTAGCTATGGAAACAATATTGTTTATTGTGCCACTAATTCAGCCCTTTTTATGTACGATAAAACCGATTTTTCAATCGAACGACTCAATTTAGTAAATGGCTTATCAGACATTGGATTGAGTAAAATCATGTTTAATAGTTATAATAATAAGGTGATAGTAGCTTATACCAATGGGAACTTGGATATTATTAATGAAGATAAATCCATCACCAATCTATCTTTTATTAAAACTAGCAATGTGGTAGGTAGTAAAACCATCAATCATATTTATCTTCAGGGCAAACTAGCATATATATCCACTGGCTTTGGAATTGTTGTTTTAGATACCGATAAACTCGAAATAGTAGAAACTTATTTATTTGGACCATTAGGAAATTATATTGTTACCAATGCCGTAACGATGGATAACAATTATATTTATGCGGCAACCAACCAAGGAGTTTATAGGGCTGATAAAAATAGTCCTAATTTAATTGACTATAACGAATGGTCAAAAATACCAGTTTTAGGAACATTAAATTATAGTAACATCGTTTCATTTTCAGGTCGAATTTTTACTTCATTAGATATTGCTACTTTGGATGGCGATACCGTTTATTACAACGATTCTGGGGTTTGGCAAAAGTTTTTACCTTATGGACTTAATGTAACTAACGTTTCTGTGCCTAGCAGTAATACACTAATGATAATTACATCCATAATTACCTCAAATATTATTTTAGGATTTGATTCTAATCTTAATTCTTCATTTTATCTAAATTATTATAATATTTCTATTGAAGCCAACCCTAGAGAAATAGTTATTGATGAAGAATCAAATAATTGGATTGCTGATAATAAATTAGGATTAGTAAAAAATAATAATTTAGGTGCAGAATTCATTAGCCCTAACGGACCTTCATCTTCAAACATCTTTGCAATGGATTTTTCTGGAGACAATTTGTGGGTAGTTTCTGGGAGCTACGACGAAAGTACCTTTTCTCCAAATTATAATTTCACAAATTTAATTAATTACAGGGCAAATGACACTTGGTACAATGCTCCAGAAAAAATAAACAATGTACAAGGTAATACCATTTATGATGCAGTTTGTGTTGCAATAAATCCAAGCAATTCCAATCAAGTTTTTGTTGGCACATGGGATAATGGACTACTTGATCTCAACAGTGGCAGTGTTACCAATATGTACACTGCTCAAAACTCTGTATTGGATAGTACCTTTTTTGGCACCACAAAAATAGGTGCTTTAGCATTTGATTCCGATAAAAATTTATGGATTTCTAGCTCATTTACTAACAATCAACTTACAGTTAAAACACCAGATAATAATTGGTATAGCTTTTCATTTACTGGAAGTTTAAGTGCAAACAATCTTTTTACCAATATGCTCATTGATAAAAACAATTTTAAATGGATGGTTGAACCTAAAATAAATAAGATTTTGGTATTTGATGACAATCATACTTTAGCTACTACCAATGATGATCGAACCACTTTAAATGCTAACATCCCTGGCACTAGGTTATATTGTATGGCGGAAGATTTAAATGGTGAAATTTGGGTTGGCACTAATGAAGGTATCGGTGTTTTTTATAATCCTTCAGCAGTTTTTGATGAAAATATTACAGCTGAGCCAATTTATATTCAACAAGATGGTCAAACACAAATCTTATTAGAAACAGAAACTGTAACAGCAATTGCAATTGATGGAGCTAATCGTAAATGGATTGGAACCCAAAACTCTGGAGTTTTCTTAATGAGTGAAGATGGCACAGAGGAAATAGAGCATTTTACAACCGAGAATAGCCCGCTATTTTCTAACACTATTTATAGCATTGTAATCAACAATAAAACTGGTGAAATATATTTTGGGACAGAAAAAGGTTTAATCTCTTACAAAGGAACTGCTACAGAAGCCGATGATGATTTTAATAATATTTTTGTTTACCCAAACCCAGTAAAACCAGATTTTACTGGAACTATTGCCATTAGAGGGTTGGTAAAAGATACCGATGTTAGAATTACCGATATTAGCGGAAACATTGTTTACCAAACAAAATCACTAGGTGGACAAGCCATTTGGGACGGAAAAGATTTTAATGGCAACAAAGTGCAAACAGGGGTTTATATGGTTTTTAATGGTAGCCCTGAAGGCGATAAAAAAGCTGCCGCAAAAATTCTCTTCATTCATTAATGCTTTACACTACAAAAGGTATTGTTATTCATCATTTTAAATACGCTGAAAAAAGTGTAATCGCTAAAATTTATACCGAAAAATTTGGCTTATTATCCTTTATTTTGAATGGAGTAAGAAATGCTAAATCGAAAAACAAAGCGGTTTACTTGCAACCACTTTCTTTGGTCGAAATTAATTTCTTCTACAAAGAAAAAAAAGGATTACAACCAGTTAAAGACATCCGATTAGCAGTCCCTTATGCCTCAATTCCTTTTAACATCAACAAATCTACCATTGCTTTTTTTATTTCCGAAATACTCTATAAATCGATAAAAGAAGAAGAATCAAATTCTAAATTATTTGAATTCCTTTACCACGCTTTTCAGTTTTTAGATTTGCAGAATACTAATTACTCTAATTTTCATTTGATTTTTTTAGCACAGTTCAGTAAACACTTAGGATTTTTTCCTCAAACGAGTACTATTAACTCCACTACAAAACTTTACTTTGCTTTACAAGATGGCTGCTTTGTTAACCATCAGCCACTTCATCAACCACATATTTCACCACCAATTTCCTCCCTCTTTTTAACTATTCTTAGCACTAATTTTGATACTAGTTCGGATTTAAAAATTGATGCTTTGCAGCGAAAAATGCTATTAGCTAATTTTTTAGATTATTATAACTTGCATTTAAGTAACTTTGACAAGTTAAAAACATTAGCCATTTTAGAGGAGATTCTAAATTGATGTGCGTCCAAAAAAATATGAACTTAAAATCAACTTTTAAACTATTTAGTTTTTTTATTCTTTTAACATTTTCCTCCCATTCCTTTGCTCAAAAAATTAGCATTTCCAATAAAGAAACTAAAAAAGGTATTTCTCAAGTTTATATTTACAATAAAAGCCAAACAATTACTGCTTTAACAGATTCTCTTGGAAACGTTGATATTACTGAGTTTTTAAAAAAAGATACGTTAATTTTTTCGCACCCTAGTTACACTACTTTTATGATTCCAAAATTGAATATTGGAAACACTATTTATCTAAAACAACAAGTTATTAATATTCCTACAGTAGATATAATTGCCGAACAAAATAAGGAAAAAGCATTAGCTATTACTTCAAAAATAGACCATATTGAATTAAAAACTGTTCAATTTAACAACCCTCAAACTGCTGCTGAACTGTTAGAATTAAGTGGTGGAGTGTATATTCAAAAAAGCCAAATGGGTGGTGGAAGCCCTGTTATAAGAGGATTTGAAGCAAATAGAGTTCTTTTAGTAGTAGATGGAGTGAGGATGAACAATGCTATTTATAGAAGCGGTCATTTGCAAAATGCAATAACGATTGATAATTCAATATTAGAAAAAACAAGTATCATTTATGGATCCAATTCCGTTATTTATGGAAGTGATGCCATTGGAGGTGTTGTACATTACGAAACTAAAAACCCTCAATTTAAAAAAGAAGGAGACACCATTAATAACAATAATGCAAATGCTTATGCTCGTTATGCAACAGCCAACCAAGAAAAAACAGTTCATTTCGATTTCAACATCGGTTCTAAAAAAATTGCAGCAATAACCAGTGTTACTTTTAGCGATTTTGAAGATTTAAGAATGGGTGAAGTTGCCGATGAAAAATACCCAGATTTTGGTATTGTTAAGTATTATTCGGATAGAAGTAACAATAAAGACACCATGATTCGTAAAAATGACACTTACAAACAATTTGGAACTGGATATAGCCAAACTGATGTATTAGAAAAAATTAGCTTTAAATTTTCCGAAAAAGTTTTATTGACTTTAAATACGCAATATTCTACTTCTTCCGATATTCCTCGATACGACCAGTTATCTATCATCAAAGATAATGGAGAATTTAAATGGGCAGAGTGGTACTACGGACCACAAAACAGGTTACTAACATCTTTAGCTGCGAAAATAATAGCAAACAACAAATGGTTTAGTCAACTTGAAGTGCTCACTCATTTTCAAAAAATTGATGAAGACAGAATATCAAGAAAATTTGGAAATGACACCAAAACCACTAATAACGAAGATGTAAATGTTTTTGGAGTGAATATCGATTTTGTAAAAGAGAACAACAATAAATCTCAATGGTATTATGGATTTGAAGCTATTCATAACAATGTTCTTTCTTCTGCTTTTTCTGAAGACATCATTACTCTTGAACAAACTACTACCGCAACTCGTTATCCAGATAATGGTAGCTCATTAACTAGTTCTGCTGTTTACTTAAGTTTTACCAACAACTTTACAAAAAAAGCTACTTACAGTTTAGGGGCAAGGTATAGTTTTACCAACTTAACAGCTTCTTTTTCCGATACAACTTTTGTTCATCTTCCTTTTACAGAAATTAACAACAACAACGGTGCATTAACAGGAAATGCTGGATTTGTTTTTCATCCCAACAAAAAATGGAATATTCAACTGGCAATTTCTACTGCTTTTAGAAACCCAAATGTTGACGATGTTGGCAAAGTATTTTCACAAGATGATTACATCATGATTCCAAACGATCAAATACGGCCAGAATATGCTTATAATGGCGAATTAGGGATAACCAGAACCTATGGAGATAACGCACTAATAATAAATATTGTGGGTTTTTACACCATTTTAAAAAATGCAATTGTTAGAGATTATTTTACTTTAAATGGAATGGATTCTTTAACTTATGATGGAGAATTATTAAAAATTCAAGCCAATGTAAACACCGAAGAAGCTATTGTCTATGGCACATCATTTAATCTTCAGGCTAAACTAAGTAAAGAATTTAGTCTTACAAGTTCTTTAAATTACACCATTGGTACAAATGTAACGGAAGATGCCCCTTTAGCTCATATTCCTCCAATTTATGGAAGAACAGATTTAATTGTTCACTCAGAGCCTCTTACAATTGCTGTTTATGTAAAATATCAAGCTTGGAAGTTGATTTCTGAGTATTCCCAATCTGGAGAGGACAATGAAAATGATGCGACTATTGATGGCACACCATCGTGGCAAACTTTTAACTTAAGAGCTGAAATGAAATTAAGCAAATCCTTTTCAATTCAAGCCGCATTCGAAAACATGCTCGATGTACATTATCGCCCTTTTGCATCAGGAGTTAGTGGTGCTGGAAGAAATTTAATTTTCACATTAAGAGCAGATATTTAACTCATTTACAGTTTTCAACACTAAAAGTTTAGAACTATTCCTAATTAATTACCGCTTCAACTTTCTATACTATATATTTGTTAAAGATTAAATTTTTAAATCCATGGAATACAAAAATATCTTAATTGAAACTTCCGAAAACATTGCCGTTTTGACCGTTAATCGTCCCGACCAATTAAATGCACTAAATACCGAAACAATTGCAGAATTAAGCAGTGCATTTAAAGCCTTAGAAGTTGACTACAACGTAAAAGCAATTATCGTTACAGGTTCTGGAACTAAAGCATTTATAGCTGGTGCAGACATCAAAGAGTTTTATCAATTTAATAGTGAACAAGGCAAAAAGCTAAGTGCAATGGGTCATAAAACATTGTTCAATTTAGTCGAAAACCTCCGAAAACCAGTTATTGGTGCAATAAATGGTTTTGCCTTGGGTGGCGGATTAGAATTGGCGATGAGCTGTCATTTCAGATTAGCTTCTGATAACGCAAAATTAGGTTTACCAGAAGTAACTTTAGGTGTAATTCCAGGATATGGCGGCACACAAAGGCTAGCACAATTGGTTGGTAAAGGTAGAGCAATGGAAATGGTATTGTCTGCCAAAATGATTACTGCCGAAGCAGCTCTTATTTCTGGTTTAGTAAACTATGTAACCACACAAGAAGATTT
>CAYHWX010000027.1:0-37370 GCA_964360245.1 uncultured Vicingus sp. | reverse complement strand
CTTCGGGAATCCCAATTCACATGATGCTGGAAGGAAGAAGCGAAGATTTTCAAAAGCATTTCTGCGGTACACACTTTTTTAACCCACCACGTTATTTAAAGCTGTTGGAGTTGGTTCCTACTCCTAAAACCGACCCTGCTGTAATGGCATTTTTGGAAGATTACGGACAACGTTTTTTAGGAAAAACTACCGTGGTTTGTAAAGATACTCCAGCATTTATTGCCAACAGAATTGGTGTTTACAGCATTATGTCATTGTTCCATACGGTTACCGAAATGGGTTTAACGGTTGAAGAAGTGGATAAATTAACTGGTCCTGTTATTGGTCGTCCAAAATCGGCAACCTTTAGAACCTGTGATGTGGTTGGGTTAGATACCTTGGTACACGTCGCCAATGGAGTTAAAGACAATTGTCCGAACGACGAAGCCAATGCGGTTTTTACCATCCCTACTTACATCAACAAAATGGTAGAGAACAAATGGTTGGGTTCAAAAACCAAACAAGGTTTTTTTAAAAAGGTAACAGGCGAAAACGGCAAAAGCGAAATTTTAACGTTAGATTTAAATACTTTAGAATATCGTGTAGGCGAAAAAGTAAAATTTGCCACGCTGGAAATGGCAAAAACCATCGACGATTTAAAATTACGTACCAAAGCTTTAGTAAAAGGACAAGATAAAGCAGGAGAGTTTTACCGTAAATCATTTTTCGGATTATTTGGCTACGTTTCGAACAGAATTCCTGAAATTACCGATGCCATTTATAAAATTGACGATGCCTTGAGTGCTGGTTTTGGCTGGCAGTTGGGTCCGTTTGCCACTTGGGATGCCATTGGCGTGGAAGAAAGTTTGCCTTACATGGAAAAAATGGGCATTACACCAAATGCGTGGATAAAAGAAATGTTGGCTGCGGGAATCAAATCGTTTTATAAAGTAGAAAAAGGAGCTAAATATTTTTACGACATTACCAGCAAATCGTATCAAATAATTCCGGGTTCTGATAAAGTACTTTCGTTAGAAACTTTAAGAGCCGAAAATACCATCTGGAAAAATTCAGGAACAACTATTGTTGATTTAGGCGATGGTATCATCAACTTAGAATTCCATACCAAAATGAATACCATTGGTGGCGAAGTAATCGAAGGAATTAACAAAGCTATTGATTTAGCAGAACAAAACTATAAAGGTTTAGTTATCTCTAACGATGGAGATAATTTCTCTGCAGGAGCCAACGTAGGAATGATATTTATGATGGCTGCCGAACAAGAATACGATGAGTTAAATTTCGCTATTCAGGCATTTCAAAACACCATGATGAGAGTTCGATATTCATCTATTCCAGTTATTGTTGCACCGCACAACCTTGCTTTAGGTGGAGGTTGTGAAATGAGTATGCACGCTGATAAAGTAGTAGCTCATGCCGAAACCTACATGGGGTTGGTTGAGTTTGGAGTTGGCGTTATTCCCGGTGGCGGAGGTTCAAAAGAATTTGCACTTAGAGCATCTGACGAATACAGTGATGGTATGAGAATGAACATTTTAAGAACTCGTTTTTTAACAATTGGTCAGGCATTAGTTTCAACTTCTGCTCACGAAGCTTTTGAGTTGGGTTATTTAAGAAAAGGAATTGATGAGGTTATTGTTAGTCGTGCTCACCAATTGGGTTATGCCAAACAAGCTGCATTAAATTTAGCCGAAAAAGGATATACTAAACCACAACAACGTACTGATATTAAAGTATTGGGACAAGAAGGTTTGGGAATTGTGTATGTCGGTGCTAATTCCATGAAATCGGGTAATTATATGTCGGAACACGACCAAGTTATTTCTGAAAAATTAGGCTTTGTACTTTGTGGTGGCGATTTATCAGGACCAACATTAGTTAACGAACAATATTTATTAGATATGGAACGAAGAGCTTTCTTAGAACTTTGTACCGAACGTAAAACATTAGAAAGATTACAAAGTATAATAACAACAGGGAAAGTATTAAGAAATTAAAAGCCTCCCCAACCCCTCCGAAGGAGGGGCTATTTCCCCTCTTGAGAGGGGTTAGGGGTGTGTTTAATAATATTAAATATAACATTTAACATTTCAAAAATGGACGCATACATAGTAGCAGGTTACAGAACAGCAGTAGGAAAAGCACCAAAAGGTGTCTTTAAATTTACCAGAGCCGACGATTTAAGTGCAGCGGTAATAAAACGATTGATGGCTGATTTTCCTCAATTAGATAAAGAACGTATTAACGATGTAATTGTTGGTTGTGCAACACCAGAGGCTGAACAAGGTCTAAACATTGGTAGAATGATTTCAATGATGGGATTAGACTCTATTAAAGTGCCGGGAATGACGGTAAATCGTTACTGTTCGTCAGGTATTCAAACCATTGCTATTGCATCAGCACAAATTAATGCAGGTATGGCCGATTGCATTATTGCAGGAGGAGTTGAAACCATGAGCCCGATTCCTTTTGGAGGTTGGAGAATAGTACCAAACTCAAAAGTGGCTAAAACCAATCCCGATTATTATTGGGGAATGGGATTAACCGCAGAAGCTGTGGTAAAAGAGTATAATATTTCTCGTGAAGAACAAGATGTTTTTTCTGTAGAATCGCATCGAAGAGCGTTGAATGCTATAGATACAGGTTTGTTTAAAGATGAAATTGTACCCATTGAAGTAGAAGAAATTTTTGTTGGTAGTGATAACAAAAAACAATCTAAAAAATTTATAGTTGATACCGATGAAGGCCCAAGAAGAGGAACAACACTCGAAGCGTTAGCAAAATTAAAACCTGTTTTTGCTGTTGGTGGTAGCGTAACGGCTGGTAATTCATCACAAACTTCTGATGGTGCTGCATTTGTTATGGTGATGTCGGAGCGAATGGTAAAAGAATTAAACATTAAACCAATTGCAAGATTGGTTAGTTACCAAGTGGTTGGTATTGAGCCAAGAGTGATGGGTGTCGGACCGTTAGAAGCAATTCCGGCAGTACTAAAACATGCAGGTTTAAAACAAAATGATATTGATTTATTTGAATTAAACGAAGCATTTGCATGTCAATCATTAGCAGTAATAAAAGGTTTGGGATTGGATACCAATAAAGTAAATGTTAATGGTGGAGCTATTGCTATGGGACACCCATTGGCTTGTACTGGGGCAAAGTTATCGGTACAAATTTTTAACGAACTAAAAAGAAGAAAACAAAAATATGGTATGGTAACCATGTGTGTTGGAACTGGGCAAGGAGCAGCAGGGATTTATGAGATGCTGTGAAGATACTGTTCCCCTCTTGAGAGGGGTTAGGGGTGTGTAATTGATAATTAAAGTTGACAAGAAAAATAATTCCATACAATCCAAAGCTAAAAGATTTAGCCAGAAATCATAGAAATGATTCTACTAAATCGGAAATAAAACTTTGGATGGAGTTAAAAGGAAAACAAGTTTATGGCTATGACTTTCACAGACAGAAACCTTTACTCAATTATATTGTTGATTTTTATTGTAGTGAATTAGAATTGGTACTTGAATTGGATGGTTATTCACATCATTTTGAAGAAGTAATAATTAAAGATGAATTGAGAGAAGCAGAACTAAAGAATTATGGTTTGACTATACTCAGATTTGACGATGCAGAAGTAATGAATGATATGGATAATGTGTTAAGAACAATTGAGCAGTATATTTTTGAATATAAAAAACAATGTGATAATGAGTAGTTGCACGAAACACACCCCTAACCCCTCTCAAGAGGGGAAGGCTACGCACGAAACTTTTATTTCATCAAAAGAAACTTATCCATTACGCTTTGAAGTTTTGTGGTCTCATAAAAATAGTTTAAACGAATGTGGGTTGGATATAGATGATTTAGAAAGCACGTTTCATGTAGGGACTTTAAAAAATGGTGAGCTAGTTTCGATAGGAACTTTTTTAGCACAACGAAACGAAAAATTTGAAGAAAAATATCAATACCGATTACGGGCTATGGCAACATCACCTAAAGTAAGAGGTGAGAATTTTGGTAAAAAAATAATTGACTTTGCTTTAGAAGAACTAAAAAACAGAAATGTAGAATTGTTGTGGTGTGATGCTAGAGAAGTTGCACTTGGTTTCTACGAAAAAATGGGATTTACAATAGTTGGAGATTTTTATGAAATCCCGATTATTGGAAAACATAAATTAATGTATAAAAAAATAAAATAAAAGTTTGGAGTCTGGCGCTCGAAGGCGAAAGTCTATGAACCTCAAATTTTAAACATCAAATCTTAAACTTTATAAGTATGGAAAACAACGAAACAATAAAAGGTGGTGAATTTCTTATTAAAGAAACCAATTACAAAAATGTATTTATCCCAGAAGAATTTGACGAAGAACAATTAATGATTGCTCAAAGTTGTCGTGATTTTATTATTCAAGAAATTGATCCAAATTTAGATAGAATAGATGCAATGGAAGAAGGTTTGATGTCTTCTTTGTTGGAAAAAGCAGGAGAATTAGGTTTGTTAGGCATAACGGTACCAGAAGAATTAGGTGGTTTTGGTAAAAATTTCGTAACTGGGATGTTAACTACAGAAATGTTAGGTGGTTCTCATTCGTTTGCTGTTGCTATATCAGCTCACACAGGGATTGGAACTTTACCGATATTGTATTATGGTACTGAAAAACAAAAACAACAATACATTCCAAAATTGGCTTCTGGCGAATGGAAAGCTGCATATTGTTTAACAGAACCAGGTTCTGGTTCTGACGCTAACTCTGGAAAAACAAAAGCGAAATTAACAAGCGACGGCATGCATTATGTTATTAATGGGCAAAAAATGTGGATTACTAACGCTGGTTTTGCTGACGTGTTTACTGTTTTTGCAAAAATTGATGACGACAAAAATTTAACCGCTTTCATTCTTGAAAAAGGATATGAGGGAATTTCTTTAAATCCTGAAGAAAAGAAAATGGGAATAAAGGGGTCCTCCACCCGTCAAGTATTTTTTAACGACTGCAAAGTGCCAGTAGAAAATTTATTAGGGGAACGTGAAGGAGGGTTTAAAATAGCCTTAAATATATTAAATATTGGTAGAATTAAATTGGCAGGAGCTGCTATTGGGGCTTCTAAAAGAGTAATTAATAAATCTATTGAATATGCCAATGAACGAGAGCAATTTGGACGACCAATTTCTAAATACGGGGCAATAAAATTTAAATTAGCTGAGCAAGCTATTAAAATATATTCTTGTAATGCTGCTATTTATCGTTGCAGTCAAAATGTTGAGGATGCAATAAATACATTAGTTGAAGGTGGCATAGATAAAGAAAGGGCAACTTTAGAAGGAATTCGACAATTTGCTGCCGAAGCGGCCATCTTAAAAGTTCACGGCTCTGAAGTGTTGGATTATGTGGTTGACGAAGGTGTTCAAATTTTTGGTGGCATGGGCTATTCTGCAGAGGCACCAATGGAGAGAGCCTACCGTGATGCTAGAATCAACAGAATTTTTGAAGGAACTAATGAGATTAACAGAATGTTAATCGTAGATATGTTGTTAAATAAAGCAATGAAAGGAGAATTGGATTTAATGGGTCCAGCACAGGAAGTTGCCAAAGAATTAATGAGTATTCCAGATTTTGGAACTGGAAGTGATGACGTTTTTGAGCAAGCACACGAACAAATTAAAAAATTTAAGAAAGCAGTTTTAATGGTAGCTGGAAGTGCTGCTCAAAAATTGATGATGCAATTAGCAAAAGAACAAGAAGTGTTAATGAATATTTCTGATATGATAATTGAAACGTATGTTGCTGAATCTGTTTTGCTTAGAGTAGAAAAATTAACTAACGGTAAAAATAAGGCAAAAATTTCGGAACAAATTGATATCATGAACGTATATCTTTACGATGCTGCCGATATGATAAATAAATTTGGTAAAGATGCATTAAATTCTTTTGCTGAAGGGGATGAGTTAAGAATGATGTTAATGGGCTTAAAGAGATTTACTAAACAAAACCCATTTAATGTAAAAAATGCAAGAAGAAGAATTGCTGACCATTTAATTGCTGAAGGTAAGTATTGTTACTAGTTATTATCGATTGAAAGTTTTAAAAATAAAAAATACTCCTAAAACACCTGATGTTGATTTCAACCACACATCAGGTGTTTTTCAAATTTCTGGCATTTCTGTTCCAGAAAACTCATTAGAATTTTATAGCATCATCATTAAATGGTTAGAAGGGTATATTCAAAATCCAGTTGATACCACAAAAATTATTTTTAAATTAACTTATGTAAATACAAGTTCGCTCCAATTTGTATATGATATTTTAACGTTATTAAATGAGATTCATAATAAAACGTCTAACATACAAGTAGAATGGTATTATTTAACTGAAGATATAGACATGAAGGAAATGGGAGAAGATTATCAAGAATCTTTGAGTGTTGACTTCTCTTTTTTTGAAGTTGAAGTTGCTTAATTTTTATTTCTTATTTTTCAATTTTATTTTTTTTCTTAAATTGGTCTAAAATTTAAACTTTAAATCTTATGAAAAATAGTGTTTACTCATTTATAATAATAACATCATTGTTTTTAACAAGCAATAATGTTAATGCCCAAGCTTTTCAAAAAGGAAATAAAAATATTGACTTGGGATTAGGAGTTGGTGCTTATGGAACCACAACAACTTTTACCGTTAGTTTTTTTGGCATACCACTTTCTTTCACTGAAAAAGATGGGGCAGCAAGTACTATGGTGCCAATATCATTCGAGTATGGAATTTCTAATAAAATAGGATTAGGTGTTCAATTAGGATACTCGAATTATTTTATCGATGATTCTAATAATGTAGAAGTGAATGGTGTAGAAACAGGTGAAAAAGAAGTTAATACTACTGAAAGCGTTAAAAGTATTGATTTTGCAATAAAAATTAATTTTCATTTACTGAATGCTGAAAAAAACGATTTATTTATTGGATTAGCATTGGGTGGTTCTAGTGTTAATTGGTTAGATAAAAGTGGAGAAGAACTTAAAGGATCAGGCTCTTACGTAAGCCTTTATCTAACAGATAGAATTTTCTTTTCAGATCACATTGGAATACTATTTAATTTAGGATATACAGGCTATCAATATGCTAATGTTACTTCTTCTTCAAGTGGTTCATTTATTACTAGTTTAGAATGGCAATTAAGAGGGGTTAATATTGGAACAGGATTAGCAGTAAAATTCTAAAGTTGCCCAACCACCACTTCTTTTAAAGCTGATTTACTAAAATATTTATTTCCTAATTCTAGCAAAGTTTTAGGAGTTATATTTTTTATCGTGGTTATATAATTATTATAATAATCGTAATCTAACCCATACATTTCTGCGCTTTCAAACATAGCGGCCATACTAAATGGACCATCACAAGATTTTAAGAGTTGCCCAAGTAGATAATTTTTAACTAATTCCAATTCTCCTAGAGGAATTTCTACTGTACGTAAGATATCAAGTTCTTTATAAATTTCAACTAAAGCATCCTTAGTTACTTTGCTTGCAACTTCGGTTGAGATAAAGAAATAACCAGCATTTTTTAAAGAAATTATGCCAGAATTTATTCCATAAGTATACCCTTTATCTTCTCTAATATTTTTCATTAATCTCGATCCAAAGTAACCACCTAAAACGGTATTTAACACTTGTAAACCAAAATAATCTTTATGTAATTTGTTGGGCACAATTCGTCCAATTCTGATAGCAGATTGTAGTGCATTTTCTTTTTCAATAAACAGTGTTAAATTATTATTGACCCCAATGCTAGTATTTCTTCTGGTAACATGAGTTTTTAAAATAGGCTCACTTCCGAAAAAATTATTCAATGATGCAATAGTCTGTTTTTCGACTTTTCCAGCAACTAAAATTTTACAGTTTGCTAAGTTGTAATAGTTCTTGTAAAAGTCTACAATAGTGGTTAAGGATAAATTTTTGTAAGTATCAATAGTTGGGTTTGCACCATAAGGATGTCCTTTTTCAAATAGAATTTCCATAAATTCTTTTCGTGCTACAAACGAAACTTTTTCAAGATTTATTTTAAATTTTTCTATAGAATTATTTTTATAGATATTAAATTCATTTTTAGAAAAAATTGGGGAAAGTAAAACGTCTTTAACAAAAGGTAAAACTTTATTTAAATGCTTTGATAAAGTATAAAGTGTAAGACTAGCTGTGTCGAAAGAGTTTTCTACTTCAAAAAATGCTCCATATTCATCAATACCTTCAGCAATTTGAGAAGCAGAATAATTTTTTGTTCCTTCTTTTAATAAATGGATTGTTGAACTAGCAATTAGTGGTTTATTTTGAAACCAATTACCAGCGTTAAAAATAAAATCGATTTTTAAAATTCTCTGACTTCCACCATTAATGTAGTTGACTTCTATTCCATTATCAAGATAAGTTTTAGTTACACTTAAAAATTCAATAGTGTTTACTTGATGAAATGTTGGGGCTTTTTTTCTATCTAAATCAATCATTAATTTTTTATTTTAGAATAAATTAAAGTAGAACAATTGGTTTCGTTAAGAATTTCATTAGCAACTCTTTTAATTTCTTTTGTGGTAACTTTTTGATAGTTTTCTACTTCTGTATTCACATCATTTGCATCGCCAAGAAGTTCTGAAATTGCTAAATTCATTGCTTTGTTTAAAACACTAGTCTCAGAAAATTGATGTGTTGATTCAATCTTGTTTTTTACTTTTTTAAGCTCAAGTTTATTTATTAATGTGGTTTTAATTAATTCAATTTCTTTTAAAATTGCGTTTTCAGCCGCCTCAAAAGAGATCCCATCTTGTAATATGCCATCTATAATTAATAATCCATCATCAAAACACCCTAGAATATAGGCATTAATTTCGCTAAATAACTTTTGTTCCTTTACTAAAGAGATGTATAATCTAGAAGACTTTCCTTGAGAAAGAATATCACTTAGCAAATCTGCAATGTAATAATCAGCCCCTTTTCTATCACACATTTTATAAGCTTTATAAATTGCATTTGCAGGCACATCACGATTAACTTTCAGTCTTCTAGGTTCAGTTTGTTTAGGCTCTTTTGGTAATTGTCGATGATAAATTTCTCCTGCTGGAATATCACCAAACCATTTTTTACACAACAATTTTATTTCTTCAACTTCAACATTTCCAGCAATCGAAAGAATGGCATTGTTGGGAAGGTAATGTTTATAGAAAAATGACTTAACATCATTCATTGTCGCATTTTCAATGTGACTAATTTCTTTACCAATTGTTGCCCATTTGTATGGATGTACTTGGTAAGCCAATGGTCTTAATAGCAACCAAACATCACCGTAGGGTTGATTTAAATAGTTTTGTTTAAACTCTTCTATAACAACACTTCGTTGAACTTCTAAACTTTTCTCAGTAAAAGCCAATTTTAGCATTCGGTCAGATTCTAACCAAAAACCTGTTTCAATATTATTTTTTGGAACGGTAATGTAGTAATTGGTAACGTCGTTGGAGGTAAAGGCATTGTTGTCTCCTCCAACTCGCTGTAATGGCTCGTCAAAATTTGGAATGTTGTCTGAGCCGCCAAACATTAAATGTTCAAATAAGTGAGCGAAGCCTGTTTGGGATTCACTTTCATCCCTTGCACCAACATTGTAAAGTAAGTTAAAAGCAACAATGGGCGTAGATTCATCCTTATGAACAATTACTTTTAATCCGTTGTTAAGTGTAAATTTTTCGAAGGTTATCATTCAATATATTTATTGACAAAGAAATGAAAATTATCAATAATAAAAAGAAGTCTTTAAATTCAAAATAAATTTAATTTCTATTTTTTCTGGCATTTATTCCTATAGAAATTCCTATACGCATAGAATTTTTTTGCATAACAGTGTATAAATTTATTGGGATATTAATTTCTCCAGATTTTATGCTAAACCCCATTCCTATTAAGAAGCCTGTAGTTAACCTATATTCACCTCTGCTATCTAATCTGGTTATAATAGAATTTGGATTAGGCGTAATTACTAGGTTTAAAGTATCATTAGAATCATATTGCTGCTCATCCCAATCCGATTCTAAATGCCATTTATTTGCATTATCATAATAGCCAGATGCTACTGGAGCCATACCGAAGGTAGGTCCAAAAGCAAATTCAAAACCAGTTTTATTATCTCTAATGCCGTGTAAAATAGTAACAGATGGCATAACTAATCCTTGTTCTAGCCCAGTGATGGAGGGGATGAATTCAAATAATCCTTGAACTCTCCCTTGATTAAGATACTGACTTTCAAATTGATATCCGAAATTAAAAAAAACTGGGACACCATCAAAACCCCCTTCAGATTCGGGCAATTTAATTATTTCTTTATTACTTCCAAGCATAGTTACCACTCCCATTCTTGTTCCTGATAAATTTAAACGATTTATTCCTTTATTATTAATGTAACTTTCTCGACTAAATTTCTTGATTAATAAACTTTCCAATTCGGCATCGTTTTCCAACCCCATCATCTCTCTTAATGTCATAATAATCATATTTTTTAGTTGATCATCTAAGTTTAAAAATTCCTTTGTTGAAGAATACTCAACTGTATTAGAATTAACATCTATGATTCTAAAAGATACTATTATTGCATCTTTCATTTGCTCAATTTGTCCACTCAGCATTTTTTTAGCACCAATTTTTTCCCCTGATTCCACTAAACATTGTTTGCTGTAACAATTAAAAGATTCTATCTTATCTTGATTTTCTGATATTATTAACGGTTGTATATCCTGAGCATATAAAATTTCATATATACCAAGTTTGCTAAATTCTCTTCGAGTAATATTTCCTACAACTTCTGATGAATAGATAGATACTCCAACTAGGTTAATATTTAATACTCCGCAATTTGGCTTGTCAGATTGAGCACTAAAAGTTGAAATAAAAAATATAGTAATTGTCAATAATATAAATTTTAATGTTTTCATGATATTGTTATTTAGATTGTAAAATTTTGTACAAATCTATTTTATAATAGTCCTTACAGAAAACAAAAATTTTAAATTAACTGACTTTATATAAGTAAAATTATTTTATCCTAGCTTATGTGAAATATATAAAAACATGTTTTATAAACAGACTTTTAAAACAGATACTTGTTTTGCTCAATTTCTTTAAGTGCCAATTGATATTCTATAAGAATATCTTCAATTATTTTATTAACAGAGCTTATTTCATTTATTAACCCCGCAACTTGACCAATTTCTAATTCTCCATCTTCTATGTCGCCCTCAAACATGCCTTTTTTTGCTCTTCCTTTTCCTAAAATTTCTTGTTGTTGATCAATTGAAACACCTTTAGTTATGGCGTCATGGATTTCGTTAAAGAATTTATTTTTAATTAGTCGAACAGGTGTTATTTCTTTAAGAGTTAATAATGTAGAACCATCCTTTGCTTTAACAATTTCTTCTTTAAAATTTTGATGTGAAGAAGCTTCGATTGAAGCTGCAAACCTACTCCCCATTTGAATTCCATCAGCACCAAGAATCATAGCTGCCAACATTCCTTTCCCAGTAGCAATCCCCCCAGCAGCAATTAAAGGAGTTGTTATTTCTTTTTTTACCATAGGAATTAAGCAAAAAGTAGTTGTTTCATCTTTTCCATTATGACCTCCGGCTTCAAACCCCTCAGCAACAATAGCATCAACACCTGCTTTTTGAGCTTTCATTGCAAATTTTACACCTGGCACAACATGTGCTACTTTTATTCCATTTTGATGAAAAAAATCAGTGTATTTTTTTGGATTTCCTGCTGAGGTAAAAACAATGTTAACTTTCTCGTCTAAAATAATTTGAATTAACTCATCAATCTGAGGATAAATCATAGGTAAATTAACTCCGAAAGGTTTGTTGGTTGCTTTTTTACATTTTTGGACATGTTCTCTAAAAATTGCTGGATACATAGAACCAGCTCCAATTAAGCCTAAACACCCAACATTACTAACAGCAGATGCTAACCTCCATCCACTATTCCAAATCATACCTCCCTGTATAATTGGATATTTAATATTGAATAATTCCGTAATTCTATTGCCCATATTTTTAAAATAGATTAGTTGATAATTAATCCAAAATTACAAAAAGGAATATGGAATAATTTCAATTATTTAGAGATAAACTTGTTCTGATTAATATAAGTTTTATATATTTGCGTTTATGCAAAAATTATTACTAGCACTAGTACTTACGTTTATCACTACTATAGAGGGGTTTAGTCAATATTATATTGATTATGGGATTTCTGTTGGAGCATCTAATTATTTAGGAGAAATTGGTGGAGGAAAGGGCACTAGGAATGATTTCGTTTCTGACATGAAATTGAATTACACAAGGTGGTCAGTTGGTGGATTTTATCGATATCGGGTTTCCAACAAAATTGGAGTAAAGGCATCATTAAATTACATTAGACTCTCTGCAGATGATGCTAAAACTGAAAATCCAGCAAGACGTGGGCGAAATTTGAACTTCAAAAATGACATGTTTGAAGTTTTATTAAATGGGGAATTATACCTTTACAAAGTAAATGATGTTGGTAAAACTGGAAGGTATAGTACGGATTTTAATCTTTATTTATTTGGAGGAGTAGGAATGTTTTATAGCAATCCAAAAGGACAAACCGATGGAGGAGGCTGGGTAGCTTTACAACCATTACAAACTGAGGGGGTTGCTTATAGTCGATTTAATTTTGCTATCCCTGTTGGGTTAGGATTTTATTATACTATGAATAGAAAATACAGATTAGGAATGGAGGTGGGATGGAGAACCACATTTACTGATTATATTGATGATGCGAGTACTGTTTATATTTCAAATTATGATGGAATTTCAAATAAAACTACACAAGCTCTAATAGATGAAATTCATGCAGACAATCCCGATCTTGCTGCAAATGGTTCACCACAAGTTTCGACTTATGCACCAGGCAAAAAAAGAGGTGATCCAACACACAACGATAGTTATATAACAGCTACAGTTAATTTTAGCTGGGCAATTAGAGGTAGAAGTAAATTCTACAAATCAAAACACAGTTGGGTTCTTGGAAAAAATAAGAGAAAGAGAAGAAAATCTAGAGCTAAATTCTAGTAATAAATTTATAAAAAAAGAGTCCAGAAAAATTTTCTGGACTCTTTTTTATTTCAATGTTTTAGATATTAATAATACATTGGTTACTTTTGAAACTTGAAAATTTAACATATGCATTCGTACCGTTTAACCCATTTACAAGAATTAGAAGCCGAAGCAATTTATGTTTTAAGAGAAGTTGCTTCTCAGTTTGAAAATCCAGCATTGTTATTTTCTGGTGGGAAAGATTCTATTATTGTGGCTCATATGGCACGTAAAGCTTTTTGGCCAGCAAAAATTCCTTTTCCATTGGTTCATGTAGATACAGGGCATAATTTTCCAGAAACAATAACATTTAGAGACCAATATATAAAAGACATTGGAGCAACGCTTATCGTAGGTTCTGTCCAAAAATCTATAGATGAGGGAAAGGTAATTGAAGAAAAAGGATATAGTGCAAGTAGAAATGTACTCCAAACAGTAACTCTATTAGATACTATTGAAAAAAATAAGTTCGATTGTGCAATGGGTGGAGCAAGAAGAGATGAGGAGAAAGCAAGAGCTAAAGAACGTTTTTTTTCTCATCGAGATGAATTTGGGCAATGGGATCCAAAAAATCAACGACCAGAACTTTGGAACATATTTAATGGAAAGAAAAATATAGGAGAACATTTTAGAGTATTCCCGATAAGTAACTGGACAGAAATGGATGTCTGGCAGTATATATTGCAAGAAAAAATTCAGATTCCATCTATTTATTTAGCCCACGAAAGAAACGTTTTTGTTAGAGACGGAGTAATCATGTCAACTACTGATTTTATTCAACAAAGAGAAACAGAACCAACTGTTAAAATGAAAGTTAGGTTTAGAACTATTGGAGATGCAACTTGTACTGGTGCTGTTGAATCAGATGCAGATACCGTAGAAAAAATTATTGAAGAAGTTGCAGCTGCAAGAACCACGGAAAGAGGAACACGCTCTGATGATAAACGTTCGGAAGCAGCAATGGAAGATAGAAAAAAAGAAGGATATTTTTAAGTTATGGAAACCAACTCATATTTAGATATGGAGCTTTTACGATTTTCAACTGCTGGTAGCGTTGATGATGGGAAAAGTACTTTAATTGGTAGATTGTTATATGATTCGAAATCCATATTTCAAGATCAATATGATGCTATTGAAGAAACCAGCAGACGTAAAGGTGATGAAAATGTGAATTTGGCATTACTTACTGATGGTCTTAGAGCCGAAAGAGAACAAGGTATTACGATAGATGTAGCGTATCGTTATTTTGCAACCCCAAAAAGAAAATTTATTATTGCCGATACTCCAGGCCATATTCAATATACTAGAAATATGGTTACCGGCTCATCCACTTCTAATCTTTCAATTATATTAGTTGATGCTAGGCATGGTGTGGTAGAGCAAACTTGCAGGCACACTTTCATTTCTTCATTGTTAGGAATTCCTCATGTTGTTTTCTGTATCAATAAAATGGATTTAGTAAACTATTCAGAGGAAGTTTATCTTAAAATTAAAAATGACCTAGAAGCTTTTTCATCCAAATTAAATGTGAAGGATATTCATTTTGTGCCAATTAGTGCGTTAAATGGGGATAATGTGGTGAACAAATCCGAAAATATGGATTGGTATCAAGGTTCTTCTTTGATGTATTTATTAGAAAATATACATATAGGAAGTGATTATAATCACATTGATTGTCGTTTTCCTGTTCAATATGTTATTAGACCTCAATCTGAGAAATACCACGATTATCGAGGTTATGCAGGAAGAATAGCTGGTGGAGTTTTTAAGCCAGGAGATAAAGTTGCTGTTTTACCATCTGGATTTATATCAACTATTAAATCGATAGATACCATGAATGGGTCTTTACCCGAAGCATTTGCGCCAATGTCGGTTACCATTACTTTAGATGACGACATTGATGTTAGTCGAGGAGATATGATAGTTAGGGAAAACAATCGACCTAACATTAATCAAGATATCGATATTATGATTTGTTGGTTAAACGAAAAAAAGATGCTCCTAAATGGTAAATATGCAGTAAAACATACTTCGAATGATGTAAGATGTATTATTAAAGATGTGAAATACAAAGTTAACATCAATAATTTACACCGCATCGAAGATGACAAAGAGTTGAACATGAATGAAATTGCAAGGATATCTATCAGAACTACTAAACCATTGTTGTACGATAAATATACCAACAATAGATTTACAGGCAGCTTAATTCTTATTGATGAAGGAACCAACGAAACAGTTGGTGCTGGAATGATTATTTAAATTTAATAATAAAAATGGAAACAAAACAATCTCCTTATACCGTTTATGCAGAAATGACGCCTAATCCAAATACCATGAAATTTGTATCGAACAGGTGGTTATTAACTACTGATAAATCGTATGAGATTTTAGCTAATCAACGTGTTGGAGGACCTTCGCCATTAGCTGAAAAGTTATTTAATTTTCCTTTTATCAATGGAGTTTTTATTGCTGGAAATTTTGTTACTATTACTAAAAGTGAAGCCATCGAATGGAATGAGGTAGTAATGGAATTGAGAGATTTTATTACCAACTATCTAAATTCTGAAGGAATGCAAGTTATTCGTGAAGAATTTGTTAGTGTTGAAAAAAATGAAAAAATAGAATCAGTTGAAATTAGTTCAGTCGAAAAAACACATTCTGATATTGATAAAAAAATTATCGAGATATTAGACGAATACATTAAACCTGCGGTAGAAAGTGATGGAGGTGCTATTGAATTTGTTTCTTTTGATTATGGTGTGGTTAAAGTAATTTTAAAAGGTTCATGTAGTGGTTGTCCTTCTTCTACTATGACTTTAAAAGGAGGGATAGAATCTTTATTAAAAAATATGTTGCCAGAAGTTTTAGCTGTAGAAGCTATCAATGGTTAATTGACAAGCGATAAAGTAATATTACTTTTCTCATCCCCATTAATAAACAAAGTAATTTTATGTTGCCCTGAATAATGTTTTCGTGTAGTGAGTTCCTTAAATCCTTGTTTTCGTTTAAAGGATTTTGTAGCCTTCGATTTTAAGCAAAATTCAGAAATTTGAAATACTTTTTTAGAAGTACTTCCATTTGCTTTAACGTAATCAATTTTGTATTCCAATCGAATATTTCGGATTACTTCTGAGTGATTAATAACGTTAAATTCAAAATAAATAAAGTCTCCGATTTTTATTTCATTAGATGAAATCAATAGGTTTTCAATCAAAATTTCTTTTGAATTATCCAAACCAAAAATCTCCAAAGCTTCTTTATTTCCTTTTTTTAAAAGGGTTCTTAAACCATGTTTTACAATCCAATTTCTATTTTTAGAATTTCCAACCCAATTTTTTGCTAATTGTAAAACTAGGTCAGGATGATTTTTAGAAATATCGTTGAGATGATTGGCTACACTTTTTCGAACATATTCCGACTCATCATCTATAAGATTTTCCAAAATAGGGAGATTAGGTTTTGGATTTTGAATAAACCTTCTTAATGGCGGAGCCCATGGCAATCTTGGTCTTGACCCTTCAGAAGCAAGTCTTCTTAAATGATGGTTTTCATGTAAACTCCAATCCATAATTTGCTTCATGGTTTCGTTTGGATACATTTCAATAAAAGGGCGAATGGCAAATTCTGCAGTTGAATATTGAGTGAATAATTCCATTGCTTTAAATGAAGTTTTTAAATCATTTAAACCAAATACTTGAACAAAATCTGGAAAAATAAATCCTTTTAATCCTCCATAATTTGGAGCAATTTCTAATAGAATTGCTATCTGTTTTTGGTAAGCTAATTGGAGGTGAGAATTAATATTTTCTGAAATCCATCGTACTCTTTCTTTTAGCTCTTTGTTTTTCCAACTATTATTAAGAATGGATTTTGTAAAAGAAGTGGTATTAAAAGAAGAAGCCTTTGTGTAGATTTTATTAGCTAAATCAACAACAAAGGCTTCGTTATATTCGTCTTTAAGGTTCAATTATTTTACCAAATGGTAACTCTTAAGCTATCGGGAGCAATCATAGCACCTTCTTTACACCCAAATGCTTTACGGAATTCGAGCATATTGGTTAAAGGACCTATAATTCTATATCGAGATGGAGAATGAGGATTAGTTTTTACTTGATTAATAATAGCCTCATCTTTCATGTTGGTATGCCATACTTGAGCCCAACCTAAAAAGAAACGTTGCTGGTAAGTGTAACCATCAATCAGTTGGTCTTTTTTGGATTTCATCGCTTTTTCTAACGCATAGTAAGAAAGAGTTATTCCAGCAATATCAGCAATATTTTCGCCGAGTGTTAATTTTCCATTTACATGGTTTCCTTCTGCAACTTCATAACTATCATACTGATTTGCTAACTTGTTGGTTTTAGAAGCAAAATTTACTAAGTCTTCTTTGCTCCACCAATTTTTTAAATTTCCGTCTCCATCAAATTTACTTCCTTGGTCATCAAAACCATGAGAAAATTCGTGACCAATAACTCCACCAATTCCACCATAATTGATAGCATCATCAGCATCAGGACTAAAAAACGGAGGTTGTAAAATCGCAGCGGGGAAAACAATTTCGTTCATGGTAGGATTGTAGTAGGCATTAATAGTTTGTGGATTCATTCCCCATTCTGTTTTATCAATTGGCTTACCTAGCTTGCTCACATTTTCTTTGTATTTGTAATAGTTCATATTCATCACATTTTGAGCTAATGTGTTTGTTTTAATTTCAACAGAACTATAATCTTTCCATTGATCAGGATAACCAATTTTGTAAGTGAATTTACTCAACTTTTCCAATGCTTTTGTTTTTGTTGAATCACTCATCCAGTCTAATTTTTGTACTCTTTCGGTAAACGTAGCTGAAATATTACCAATTAAATCCAAAACTTTTTGTTTTGATGCTTCAGGAAAATGTTTTTCTACAAATAATTTTCCAATTTGTTCGCCAACATTACGATTAGATTTTTCTAAAGCTCTTTTCCATCTCGGTTTCATTTCAGCAACTCCTCTTAAAGTGGTAGAATAAAAAGAAAAAACTTGTTTTTCAAAAGCTATACTTAAGTTATCCGCCATGTCATTCATTAAATGCCACTTCATGTAGGGTTTCCAATTTTCAATCGGATATTTTTTAATAGCTTTATCCAATAGTTTAATAAAATTAGGTTGTTCTATCACAACATCAGTAACTCCATTTAATTCGGCAGCAGTAAAATAAGCATCCCAATTTATACTAGTACAAAGTTTTTGAAGTTCCACTTTGGTCATTTTATGGTAAGTTTTATCAGGATCTCGTCTGTCAACTCTATCCATCGAATTAGCTGCTAAATCAGTTTCCATCTCAATTATTGAAGTTGCATTTTTCTCTGCAGTTTCTTTTTCTACTCCTGAAAGTACAAAAAGTGCGGTGATGTGTTTTTTGTATTCAATTAAAATGTTTTTACCTCTATCATCTGTTGGCGTGTAATAATCTCTATCAGGTAATCCAATACCACCTTGAGACAGATAAGTAATATATTGTGTACTATTTTTTGCGTCTATTTCAACGTAATAGCTAAAAATAGAGCCAGAACCATATTTTCTGGTTTCAGCCATCATTTCAACTAATTCTTGCGTGTTTTTTACTGCATCAATTTTATCTAATAAAGATTGTAAGGGCGTTATTCCTAATTTATTTGCAGTATTAGAATCTAAAGCTGAAGTGTAAAAATCACCAACTTGTTGTAAAACTGTTCCTTTTTTAGCCTTAGCAGCAGCAGCTTCCTCTACAATTACTTTTAACTTTATTTCGTTGGCATCGTGAACAATGTTAAAACTTCCCCAACTGCTTTCTGACTCAGGAACGGGGTTATTCTTTAACCAATTACCTACTGCATATTTTTCAAAATCTTCGCATGACAAAACAGTAGAGTCTATTTGACTAACATCAAAAGCAGGATTCATTTTTACTGTTTCTACGGGTTTAGTTTCATCACCACATGCTAAAGTGAAAGCAATAGCTGTAATTCCAATTATTTTTTTGTTTAATGTATTCATTTTTCTTCGTTAATTAGTAAAGAGAAAACTAAAGTAATAAAAAAAATAAACACATTTATTAGAATATGATGAACGGTTAATAAATCGTATCAATAAAATTAGTTCATAAATTTTTATGGAATTTAATGATGAATTACATCTACTTATCAAGAATTCTTAAAAAGAAAGTGTTGTATTGATAAAAATTTGTTTAATTTAAAACCTAGAAATCATGAAAAAACTAACTAACGTATTACTTGTGTTCTTATTTGTTGCCAATGGAGTATTTGCTCAAACTGGTACCATTAAAGGAATTGTTAAAGATAAAGAGACAGGCGAACCGATATGGAATGCAGCTGTTTATGTAGAAATTGGCGGCAGTTTAATTGGTGATGCAACAGATTTTGATGGAAAATATACCATTAAACCATTAAATTCTGGAAAATATACGGTAATTACTAAAATTCAGGGATATGCTCCTGTTAAAACTCAAAATGTGGAGATAACTTCTGATAAAATAACTTATGTAAACCTAGATATGGAAGCCACCGCAGAGCTTTTACCTGAATTTATTATCGATATTTATGAGGAGGATTTAATATCAATTGATGAACCAACGGTTAAAATGATTTCCCCTGAAGTTTTGAGTAGAGACCCAAATAAACATAGCCCTATCAATATTGTTGCTAATTTGCCAGAAGTTACCCTTGCTGCCAACGGAAAAGATGTGTACGTAAGAGGAAGCAGACCACAAGCAACACAATTTATTACTGATGGTATGAAATCAATTACTGGCGATATTGGAATACCTGGGCAAGCAATTGGAAGTATTAAAGTTTACACAGGAGGAGTTCCTGCCAAATACGGAGATTTAACAGGTGGTGTAATTGTTGTAGAAACTAAAAGTTATTTTGATTTGGCACAAGAGTTTAAATAAATGCGATTATTTAAGGCGAAAAATATAAAATCCCTTACGGATGACGAACTGATTACCCAGTACAAAAAAAATGGTGATGGTTTGTTGGTGGGAGAATTGTACAAAAGATATTCTCACCTCGTTTATGGAGTTTGCCTTAAATATTTAAAAAATCAAGATGAGAGTAAGGATGCAGCCATACAAATTTTTGAAAACTTATTGGTCGATTTGAAAAAACATGAAATAACCAATTTTAAATCTTGGTTGCATAGCGTAAGCAGAAATCATTGTTTAATGTTTTTAAGAAAAGAGCAAACAAAATTGAAAAAAGTTAATGAGTATGAAGCGGTTTACCAACATGAAGAAACTTTTGATGCTCCATTTGCAGTACATGAAGCAGAAGAAAAAGAAGTGATGTTAACCAAATTAGAATATGCATTAACAACATTAAAAGGAGAACAACGAATTTGTGTTGAACTCTTTTTTATCAAAGAAAAATGCTACAATGAAGTAGCAGAAATAACAGGTTACGATATAAAAAAAGTAAAAAGTTACATACAAAATGGAAAAAGAAATTTAGCTAACATCATGTTAGGATAATAATTATTAAAATGAAAGAATTACATAACCACATATTTTCGAACACGACTTGCATCTCAAAAGAAACTATGCTTAGGTATATTAATAAACAATTGCAAAAAGATGAATTGTATGAAGTTGAAAAGCACATGCTCGATTGTGAGTTATGCTCCGATGCTTTTGAAGGGCTAAGATATGCTAAAAATTCTTCCATACTTTTTGCAATTGATAACCAAATAGATTTGCGTGTGAGTAGGGGAAACTATAAAACTCCAATGATGAGAAATCTAATGGTGGCAGCATCATTATTGGTAATTATTTTTGGAGCATACTTTAGTATTAGTTATTTTAACACTACAATTAATAAGGATAAAAATTTAGCAATAAACGAAGAACAAATTCCTTTAAAAGAAAAATCCATTGAAAAAGCAGGAGAACTCAAATTACAAGCACAACTCAGTACACAAGAAAATACTGATGTAGTAAGTGCACAAGATGAAATTTTATTGAAAGAAGATGAGGATGGTGAGCAAGAAGAAAGTATTTTTAAAGCTACTGTAAATGCTCAAAAAACGAATAATCTAGAACAATCTCCTAAATTTTCTAATGATACAAAGGGAGATGATATGGACGAAATATCAGCTTTGGAAGAGCAGAACATCATTTCACCAAATAAATCAGCAGAAAATACAAACAAAGTAAAAGGTGAAAATGAAAAACAACAGGAGAATCTTAAAAATGCTAATTCAGATAACAGAAGAGAAGATAATTCAAATTTAGCAGACTTACCTGTTCCAAGTTCTGTTTCTACTGAAGGGGCTAGTTTAGGGGTTGCAGAAAAAGCTAGTGGTCAAAGTGTTGATGATACTAAAGATGGTGTAAAAAAAGAAAAAAATGCAGCAAAAATTACATCGGGTAAAAAAAGAGCTAAATCTACAACTGAAGGTTATGCTGCAACTAGTAAAGCTGAAGAAGCAAAAGAATTGAGTGATAGAAACCAACAAAACACAATTACAATAGACTCTTATAAAGTAGTGGATTATACTGCAGAATTTCAAGAAGAATACGATAAAAAACAAACTGTTGATACCAAAACTGTTACAGCTGCTTTTGAAACAAAAGCTGACAAAGATATCGCTGAAAAAGAAAGAGATGAAGCAGTAGTTGAAGTTACCTACAAAGAAACTTTAGAAAAAGCTATTGCACTTTATAAAAACAAAAAATATAGTGACGCAATAGATCAGTTTAATATAATTCTCTCTAAACACCCAGCCGAAGTAAATGGTTGGTTTTATGGAGGATTAAGTGATTATAATTTGCAACGATATGAAAAAGCGGAAGGAAAGTTTAATCAAGTGTTAACCAACAAAAACACAGAGTTTAACGAAGAAGCAACTTGGTACAAAGCATTAT
Organism: uncultured Vicingus sp.; assembly: GCA_964360245.1. Classification (GTDB taxonomy): domain Bacteria; phylum Bacteroidota; class Bacteroidia; order Flavobacteriales_E; family Vicingaceae. The sequence goes on along the minus strand of CAYHWX010000027.1, from coordinate 15,331 downwards.
CTTTAATTGAGTTAAAACAAACTGATAAAGCAAAAAAAATACTGAAAGAAATTATCGCAACAAACGGTTTTTATAAAGCTAAAGCGGAAGAGAAACTAAAAGGATTGTAAAGTTTTTATTATTTTCTGATAACTACTTTCATTAGAATAATCTCTTAGTAAAACTGTCTTTCTTTTTTCAATTTCTTGGATTGATACTTCGTTTGTAAAAGTGATTGTAATTAATTTTTTGAGTTGAGGAATATTATCTTCAACCATACACAATTCACTAAGAGAAGTACCTTCAACCATTTTAGAATTTACAATGCAATGCCTTCCATTATAAAGCACATTTAATAATTTTAATTTTAAACCTGTTGCTTGATTGGTGTATAATAAATTAATTTGAGCATTAGCAATTAATTCGTTCATTTCCTTATCATCAGGATTAGCAACTAAGCTGACGTGATGGTATTTTTTGATGAGTTGAATTAAATCAGCAGGAGGATTTAACCCTGCAATAATTAATGGGATAGTTAACTCTTTAAAAAGCTGTTGGATGATAAATTCAGCAGCTTTTTTATTTTCAGAAACACTTAAGTTCCCATGATATAAAACGTAACTGCCTATACCAGATTTTACAGTTACTTCTTTTCCAGCATGAAAGCAAGGAACAAACTCGAATCGGCTTTTAGGATATTTATTTTTAAAGTATGCTAAATCAGTCAAAGAAACCACCAAAGAAACAGTCGCATTTTCAATTATAGGTTCAAAACGAAATAATTTTTTTGCTTCGGATTTGTAATACTGACGTTTTTTTATGTTTTTTTCAGCAAGAGCTAAATGATTGTAATAATTGTGCTCTATGTTATGGCATCTGAAAATTTTAATTCGATTTTTGAATACACTATCATCCAACAAGAAACAAGAATGCAAACCTTCAAAAAGTATAGGAAAATCATTTTTTAGTAAATTGGCTTTAAGTTTGGCTGAGGTTCTTGATTTTACAATATAAGGAGTTAAACTTAATAAAGAGGTTAACCCTTTTTTTCGTTGGTAATAAGTTACCGAAACGCAATGCTTTTCTAATTCAGGTTGCACACCTCTACCGTATTCAAAACAATGCAAATGAATTTTTATTCCTTTGCTGTGAAAGTAGTTGATTTTATAAAAAATATCAATTACCCCACCATAATTTGCTGGAAAAGGGACATCAAATGATATGATATTTATCTCGTTCAAAATAAATTTGCAATTACTTGTTTTTCTTTTTCCCAGTTTAATTCTAAAGCCGCTTTTTTGGAATTTTCACTCCAAGTTTTCATTTTTTCAGCATCATTCAACATGGTTTTTATTTTTTCGGCAATGTGTTTGCTGTCGTGTTTTTCAATGATTTCTCCAAGTTGATATTGTGTCACTAAGTTTTTCATTTCTGGTAAATTAGAAACTAATACTGGTAAGCCAGCATGAATGTAATTAAATAATTTATTGGGTAATGAAAAGCGATAATTTAGTCCTTTATCTTCCTCTAAACTTAATCCTAAATCTGCTTGTTGCGTATAGCCTTGTAATTTTTCTAATGGAATTTCTCCCAACAATTTTACTTTATCAGTTAAACTTTCTTGATTAATTAATTGTTCTATTTCTGTAAAAATATCACCATAACCAATAATGTATAAATTGGCGTTATCAATGTATTTCATAGTATTAACCATTAGTTCAATCCCCCTGTTTACATTGATTGCCCCTTGGTATATTAGAATTTTTTTCCCTTCAATTTTAATGTTTTCAACTTCAATTTTTTGTTGGTTCAAAAGTGGAACATTTCTTAATAATTTCACATCAACATGATATTCTTTTTTATAGAGTTCAGCTATGGACGAGCTGACCGTTAGCACATGTTTGAGATGAGGTAGAATTTTTCGTTCAATTCGTTTCCAAATGGCTTTTACTTTTGGTCGGTTAACTAATTCTGGGACTTCAGTAAAATACTCGTGACTATCAAAAATTAATTTTTTAGTTCGCAATTTTGCAATCAAATAATTTGCCCAAAGTGTATCTAAATCATTACTCCAAAGAACATCTGTATTTTTAAACAACAAGAAAAAAAACAATCGGATATTATAGTTGGCATAAAACAGCGAACCTTTATTAAACCAAAGTTTAAATCTTTTTGTTTTGTATTTTCTATCAATATGTTGGCTTTTAGGAAGTAATCTTCCTACCAATAAAACATCAAAATGGAGTTCTAAAAGTGTATGACAGATTTTATCTACTCGTTGGTCGGTAACTAAATCGTTGGTAACAGAAACTATTATTTTTTGTTGATTCATAAAGTGTAAAACTAATTCATAAATGCAATTCTATCAACAATCCATTATGAATATTTACCTAACGACATAGTTATTCCTAAATTGCATCTTTCTAAATTTGAAGTAATAAATAGCTAAACATGAAAAATATTGCCATAATCGAAGGAGGTTACAGTCATGAGAAAGTAATTTCTTTACAAAGTGCGGAAACGGTATATCAAAATATTGATAAAGAGAAGTATTATCCAATAAAAGTTAGAATTGATGAAGAAGGTTGGTTTGCTTACCACGATGGTAAAAAAATGGAGATAAATCGGAATGATTTTTCTTTTGGAATTATAAAATTTGATTTTGCTTTTATCGTCATTCACGGAACTCCTGGTGAAGATGGTAAATTACAATCCTATTTTGACATGGTGAATATCCCTTATTCTACTTGTAGCCAATTGGTGGCAACTTTAACTTTTAACAAATTTGTGTGCAATCAATATTTAAAAAACTTTGGTATTAAAGTAGCTGAAGCCGTGTTAATTAGAAAAAATGAAACAATTAATAGTGCTGCAATAATTAGTAAAGTTGGGTTGCCTTGTTTTGTGAAACCAGCAGATGGAGGAAGTAGTTTTGGAGTAACCAAAGTTAAAGTAGAAGGGGAATTAGAAGCTGCCATCAATTTAGCATTATCACACGGAACTCAAGCTATTATTGAAAATTATTTAAAAGGGAGAGAAGTAACAAATGGTATTTATAGTTCCAAAAATGGAATTCATGTTTTGCCAATAACAGAGATTATTTCTGAAAATGATTTTTTTGATTTTGATGCTAAATACAATGGTGAATCAAAAGAAATTACACCAGCAGATTTGCCCGATGATATTGCTAGCAAAGTAAAATCTTGCACAAAAAAAATAGTAGAAATTTTAGATTTAAAAGGTATCGCTAGAGCAGATTATATTTTACAAGATAAGGAACCTTATTTTATTGAAATCAATACAGTACCTGGTCTATCAAGTGCAAGCTTAATACCTCAAATGGCAGCCTACGATGGGATTTCTTTAAAACAGTTGTTTAATGACGTGATAGAAGTAGCTCTAATTAGCTAATTGAATAATTAGCCAATTAGTTAATTTTCTTATTGCTTTTCCTCGATGACTAATTTTACTTTTTTCTTCCATACTCATTTCAGAAAAAGTTTTGTCGTAACCATTAGGTTTAAAAATAGGGTCATAGCCAAAACCTTCTGTGCCACTCTTCTCTTTAGTAATTTGACCTTCAACAATACCTTCAAAACAAGTTATTTTTCCATCTATAATAAGTGCGATAACTGCTTTAAAATGTGCATTTCTGTTGGATTTATCTTTTAGCTGGACGAGCACTTTTTCCATATTGTCTTCATTAGATTTATGCTCTCCAGCATAACGTGCTGAGAAAACACCTGGTTCACCGTTTAAAGCTTCTATTTCTAGTCCAGTATCATCAGCAAAACAGTTGTACCCATAATTATCATAAATATATTGTGCTTTTTGAATTGCATTACCCCTAATGGTAGATTGTGTTTCAGGAATATCTTCCAAACAATCTATATCTTCAAGACTTAACAATTCATCACCTGACGGATTGTTCAACAAATGTTTTATTTCTTTAATTTTATTGCTGTTATTTGTAGCGAAAACAAGTTTTATCATTTGAAAATTCCTTTTAACATACCATACATTTCAGGAAACGAAGTTACTTACATCCAAGAAGTAATCCAAGAAAAAGTATTTTCATCGCCCGGAAAATTTGCCAAAAAATGTGAAAAAGAATTGTCAACATTAACAGGATGTTCTGAAATTCGCTTAACTACAAGTTGTACCTCAGCTTTAGAATTAACAGCTTTAGCCATTGATATTAAATTTGGCGACGAAGTTATTTTACCTTCATTTACTTTTGTTTCAACTGCCAATGCTTTTGCCTTGAGAGGAGCACAATTGGTCTTTGTAGATATTAACCCAAAAACCATGTGTTTAGATGAAACATTGCTCGAAAAAGCAATTACATCAAAAACTAAGGTTGTTGTTTTAGTTCATTATGCAGGATTAACTGAAAACATTGAAAAAGTTGTCGAATTGTGTAAAACACATCGTATATTTTTAATTGAAGATGCAGCCCAAAGCATTGATTCTTATTACAAAAATCAACACCTGGGAACATTTGGAGATTTGGGTTGTTTTAGCTTTCATGATACTAAAAACATTAATTGTGGCGAAGGTGGTGCAATTTTGATTAATAATAAAAGTTTGATGGAGAAGGTGGATTTTATTCTCGAAAAAGGAACTAATCGAAAAACATTTTTAGCTGGAGGAATTGACAATTATACTTGGCAAAGTTTAGGTTCTAGTTATGGATTGAGTGAAATCAATGCGGCTTTTTTATATGCTCAAATTTTGGAATTAAAAAATGTAACAAAGAAACGTAAAGAGCTATACTCTTTATATCAAAAATGCCTTAAACCACTTAAAGAAAAAGAGCGAATTGATTTTCCAACAACTAAAAACAACCATAATGCTCATCTCTTTTTTATTAAAGTTGAGAGTAAAAAGTTAAGAAATGAGTTAATTAATTACTTGAACAAATCAGAAATTAGTGCTTACTTTCACTACTCACCATTACATTTGAGTAAAATGGGAAAACAATATCCATTTATTAGTTCTGGAAACGATTTTAGTGAAGCAGAAAGTGAACGGATTGTTAGGCTGCCTTTGTTTTATGGATTAACAGAAAATGATGTTGAAATTGTATTAAATATTGTAAATAAATATTTTGAGCAATAGATGAAATCATTAAACTATGATTATATCGTCAAATTAGATTTGTATGACATTTGTTTAGCTATTATATACTTTGCAATAATTTATATTATAGCTTTTTTTTACAAAAGGACTAAAATAAAAAACAATCCTGAGTACAAATATTTTATTCTGGCCTTAACTCTGAAAGTTTTTGGAGGGGTGATGTTCGCTCTTTTAACTATATTTTATTACAAAGGCGGAGATACTATGGGCTATTTTCATGGAGCAGTTAATTTATCAAATGCAATTCTTGAAAGACCTATTGAAGGTGTAGAAATTTTTTTTTCTAGGTTTTATAATGACATGGTCATCAAAGACAATTCAGTTGTAGAATCTTTTTATTTTATGAATATTAATGCTACTGATGTATTAACGATAGTAAAAATTACTACTATCATTAATTTGATGGGTCTTTATTCTTATGGTGCTACAACTATAATTTTTTCTTCAATTTCATTTTTAGGTGTTTGGGTTGCTTATAGTAGCTTTTGTAAAATTTATCCACAATTAAGCAAAAGTTTATTGGTTGGTTTTTTTATGGTTCCTACAATAATTTTTTGGGGGTCGGGCATATTAAAAGATACTGTCACCATTAGCTGTATTGGTTGGATGATTTATGGAATAGCTAACATATTTATTTTTAAAAGGAAAGTTGCTTTAAGTGTTTTGATAATTATTGTAGCCTCAATATTTATTTTCTTATTAAAATCCTACTTATTATACCTATTAATTCCTTCTCTTTTGATTTGGGCTCAATCTAATATTAAGAATTTAATTAAAGGTAGTTTCATACGGATAGTATTTGTGCCAATTATTATTACTCTTTTTGGGACTAGTACATTTCTTATATTAAGTGATGTTTCTGCTAATGCGGGGAAGTATGACGTAAACAACCTAGAAAAAACATTGGAGGGATTTCAACAGTGGCATGGACAATTAAATGAATCCCTTGATCAATCTGGTTACAGCTTAGACGAAATGGAATACACTCCTTTAGGATTACTAAAAATCACGCCTTCTGCATTAAATGTTACTTTCTTTAGACCTTATTTATGGGAAGTCCGAAATATTCCTACTTTAATTGGTGCATTTGAAAGTTTTATCTTACTATTATTTTTTGTGTATTTGCTAGTAAAATTAAGAGGGCGTTTTTTTATAATCATTAGTAAAAATAAAGAAGTATTATTTTTACTAATATTTGCGTTAACTTTTGGAGTTATTGTTGGAATAAGTTCTTATAATTTCGGAGCATTATCAAGGTATAAAATGCCTTCTCAAATGCTTTTCGTTATTGCTTTAACAATTATTTATCAAACATCTAAAAAAGGTTATAAAAAAATTAATTAATCTTTCAATAGTTGGTTAAACTCTTCTAAATAAAGTTTTTTATTTAAAAAAACTGAATATTTTTCAACAACCGTTTTTCTAGCTTCAAACCCTATTGATTTTCGAAGATTTTCATCTTTGATTAATAGAGAGATTTTTTCTATCCATTCATCAATTTCCGAAGCCAAAAATCCATTTACACCATCTGTAATAATATCAGAATTTACCCCAACAGGCGACATAATGGTAGGAATTTCTAATGCCATATACTGCAACCCTTTTAAACCGCATTTCCCATTCGCCCACTCATCATCTGGTAAAGGCATTATGCCTATGTCAAAAGCACACAGATCCTCTATTTCAGTTTGTTTATTCCAAGCAACACCTTTAATGGAAAGTTCATCATTAACATATTTACCATCACCAATCACTTTAAATTCTACCAAATCACCAAACTTTTTTTTAATCTCCTTTAAAAAAGGAATAGCATGTTCGAAATGTTGAATGGTGGTAATACTTCCACTCCAACCTATGCATATTTTATTGAATTTTTCAACATGCTGTTTTACATACTCATCCGTATCTATTGTTGTAGGAATTATCTTAATATTATTATTGAAACTTGATGCATAATCAGCCAGATACTGATTACCAGCAAATATCATATCACATAATTCAATAATTTTTCCTGTTTTTCCATAATCTTTTAAAAACTCAAACTGCTTATTAGCTTCAGAAACATTGGGAATCCATATGGCATCATCAAAATCATAGATAAGTTTAGCCTTCGATTTTGAAAAAGCTTTCTCAAAACGAATAGAACCAGTCATTAACGCCTCCCTAAAAATAAAAATGATATCATAGTCATTAATCCTTTTTAAATTCTCTTTTCTAACTTTTATACATTTTTGATAAATGAGAAATTTATCTAGGTAACTACCTTTCGAATAAAGTTTCTTATCATCGCCTTCGTCGAATAAATTGGAAAAATCAATTTCAAATCCATTTTCAGAAAGAAAATCGAGGTATTGCTCAAACCTAAATCTCTGACCAGGGGACCTATCTTTTCTATGATTTGTTATGATTAGTACTTTTTTCTTCACGGAATTAACGTATTTTTTTACCTACTACATGCCAAAATGGTGCATTTTCTGAAAATTTAATTTCTGAAAGACCACAACCAATCATCATTTCTTCTATTTTTATTTTTGAAAATCGTTGCTCTAATGGTGTTCCAAATCTATCCAACGCATCATTTCTTACTACATTAAATGACTTTTCAATATAATAAGACAATGGAAATTTAGTATAAAAAGATGTATTTGGGAAAATTTTTCCAATAATTTTTGCAAGTGTAATCAATGGAATATAAACTACTGTTGCTATAATATCACATGAAACTTTTTTTATACTTTTTGGCATTTTAGATATTAGTAGCCGAGGATATACTGATAGTTTAAACAACAGTTTATAAAAAAAACCTCGATTGTCCAAATTGTAGTACAAATAAAGAAGTACATATCCGCCTATTTTAGTTTTTTCAACTAAATTTAACAATGCTTTTCTTGTGTCTGGTATATGATGCAATACTCCCAAACTCATTGCAAAATCAAATGAATTATTATTAAACGGGATATTATCTACTGATGCTTTTGTAACTCTTACATTAGAGTTTTCTTTTAACAATATAGATGCTGAAATCACTGCTTTACTTGGATCGACAGCTTCAATAAATTGAACTTTGTTAGCAAGGTATTTTGACCACCTTCCACTTCCACATCCTAAATCAAGTACGACACTATTTTTATTAAGAATAGTATGGTCAATGATATCAAAATATTCGTTTCCTATTTTCTCTATTTCATCATTAGAGAAACTAGAAAATTTTTCCCATTCTTCACCAAAAGAATCGACCGTTTGTTTGTCAATATTTGAGGATGAGTCTATATTAAAACAATAAATTAATTTGTTTTGACACGATATAGTATTTATTTGATTTTGATTATACGTTACCATATTCTTATTTATCGAGCCAAAAAGGAGGTAATTTCTCTATGATTTCAATATTCTCAAATTTTGAACTTTCTCTTGCTCCAGCTTTTGTTGCCCAGTGTGCCATTTTAGCAACACCGTTTTCTAAGCTAGTAAATGTATCAAGTCCAAACACTTTTTTTGCTTTTGAGTGGTCAGCATGGGCGTGAACCACTTCGTTTCTTGGGGATAAGTGCAAAATAGATTGAGTAATTCCCATGGATTTTTGAATGGTTTCTGCTAATTGTAAAACAGTATATTCTTGGTCGGCTCCTATGTTAAAAATCTCATTACAAGTTGCTTGAATGTTAACGCAATTAGCAATATAAGGAGCAACATCACTAATGTAACTAAAAGCCCTAGTTTGTTTTCCATCACCAAAAACTGATAACGATTTACCTAGCATGAGTTGATTCATAAAGATTCCAATAACATTTCTATATTTATCGCCAATGTTTTGATATTCGCCATAAACATTGTGAGGACGGAAAATAGTGTAATTCAATCCAAACATTTCGTGTGCAGCTCTCAAATCTAGTTCTACTGCATACTTTGCAACACCATAAGGGTCTTCTGGTTGTGGATGCATGTCTTCACGCATAGGAGGGGTTAATGCTCCATAAACTGCAATAGATGAAGTAAAAACAAATCGTTCTACTTTGTGTTTAATGGATTCATTAATTAGATTGATACTTCCAATAAGATTATTGTTGTAATTAAATTTTCTGATAAAATGGCTCAACCCTTCTGCAGCATAAGCAGCTAAATGATATACATAATCAAATTTATATTGATTAAAAATCTGTTCAACTAATTTTTCGTCAGTTATTGAGCCTTTAATGAAAGTGGCTTCTTGATGCACATAATCTTCAAACCCACCGCTTAAATCATCTAAAACTACAACTTGATGCCCTAATCCAATTAAATGATTGGTGACGTGAGCTCCAATGAACCCTGCTCCTCCTGTAACTAATGATGTTGGCATATTTTTTAATATTTTTTTGCTAATTTACAATTATTGAAATTATATTATTCGTTTTCTAATGTTAAGAACTCTTCTAATGGATAAACCATAACATTATTTTTTAATGGGAAAGCCATGTGGGCTTGTGCAATCACATAAGCTTTATCTACCTTCAAGTCTTCCAATGCATTCCAAAATCCTGCAGTAATTTTGGGTGCAGAAGACACTTTAATTTCTATAGCAATTTTCTTATTTCCTTTTATTAACAATAAATCAACTTCATTTCCATTAGAAGTACGATAATAAAAGGCTTCATAGGTCTTATATTTTTGAATAATATTTTCAATAGCCATACTCTCCCAAGAAAATCCATAAATGGGATGTGTGTATAATTCACTTATTCCATCAATATTTAATAATTTATGCAATATTCCAGTATCTCGAATGTATATTTTTGATGATTTAATTATTCTTTTTTTAAGGTTACTAAAATAAGGTTGTAATCGCCTTACCATAAAAGTATGTTCTAAAATATCGATATAATTTTTTACAGTAGGTGCACTTACACCTAGTGATTGAGCTAATTGAGAGTAATTTAGAATTTGACCATTCAAGTGGGCAATCATTACCCATAATCTTTTAAGATGCTCGGATGGTAAATGGTAACCAAATTGTTGAACATCCCTTTCTAAATATGTTTTAATATAGTTTCTCAACCATTCTGAGGAAAACGAATCATCGCTCAAGGTGCTTTTTGGAAAACCTCCTTTAAACCAATACTGGTTTAAATCGATTTTTTCTTTAATTTCGGAATATAAAAATGGTGTTAATTCATAAAAAAATATTCTTCCAGCTAGAGTTTCAGCACTTTGACGCATTAATTCTGGAGATGATGAACCTAATACCAAAAACTTTGTTTTTGGATGTTCGTCAATAAATCCCCTCATTTCTTTAAAAACATTGGGTAAAAGCTGAATTTCATCCAAACAAATTACTTTGTCTTTATTTTGTTCAAAAAAAAGATATGGCTCAGTTAAAGCTCTTTGATTTTTATCCAATTCTAAATCAAGGTAGATTGACTTAGGATAACTTGCCAAAATTTTTTTTGACAAGGTTGATTTTCCTACTTGTCGAGCCCCAACAATAGCAGTAACTGCAATTTTATTAAATTGAAAAAGGATGTCATTTTCTAAAGCTCTACGGAAAATCATCGCACAAAAATACTAAAAAAGTATGTAAATTGAAACCCCAGCTTTTAATTTACATACTTTTAGATAATTTTAAAAGAATTTACGGTAAACCCTATAGATAAATTCTAGCATTTTTTTGTCATTTGGATAGTCCTTGTATGTTTTTGCAGGACTTCTCATCATTACATTAAATTCACTAAAAGTTATTCCTAATTTTTTACATAGATATTCTTTTTCTTCTTCTATTTGTTTTGTATCATAAGATTTTGAATCTAACCCTTTTATAGCATCTTCTCTAGTAATTTCCCCTGTACAAATTAATGTAGATGAATTAGATTTTCGGTAATCTATATCGAATTTTTCAGGTAAAATATAAGATTGAACAAAACGGGTGTACCTTGATTCGTAATGTTTTCCTCCATAATAAATCCAATTTAATTCTTTTTCTAGTAAACCTCTTGCATTTTTTTTTGAATAAGGAATATAGTTTAGGATGTAAACAAATCTAATCCCCTTTATAAACTTATAATAAATCTCTTTAATAAATCCAAAAGTAGGAAAAGTAGCTAATTTCTTTTTACCAAATTTTTTATGAATAGCTCTGAGGTATGTTTCATCTTTTCGATCATAATGCCAACTTTCAGGTAAAATACCTTCAGTAGCATAATTGCATCCACTAAGTATATATTTAATATTATATTTCGCTGCTACTTTATGCAATACGGCAGGTATAGCCATATCGGTTGGAGTTTCTATTTCTGGTGTTGATGCTTTTAGAAAGGATAATTGTAGGTCCTTAAATTCTTCCCAATCTAAAACATAAGTATATAAGTCGACATCTAATTTTTTTAGAATCTTTTCAATATTATGAACAGCCAATTCAGAATTCCACCCATTATCTAGATGAACAGCCAATGGTTTTAATCCAAGTTTTTTTGCTAAATAAACAACATAACTACTATCTACCCCACCACTTACTCCAACTACACAATCATATTTTTTGTTTTTACCAGACTTTTTAATTTTTTTTACAAATTCATCTAGTTGTTTATCACTAGACTCACCTAGATAAATTTTCTTGGATGTATTTTCAAAATACTCAACACAGTGATTGCAATAGCCATTTTTGTCAAATGATATTTCCATATCACTTGTGTCCATTACGCATCGCTTACATTGTTGGTATTTTATTTCTGGCATAGTTAAATTTATCTGGTTTATATTTTTCTCAGCCAAATACTTAACTGCATCCCGGTATTTGTTGCTTTCATAATTGGTTTTACAATGAAATCTAAAAAGGATGGAAGGTAGGTATCGCATACATAGTATTGATGTTGTACTACTTCATAACCATTTATTTTAGCATTTTTTAGAAATGATTTTATATCAAATTCATAAAGATGATATGGTGTGTGCATGGGGCTAATATTTGCGACATAATCCATTCCTCTAATTTTATATAAAAAATTAATTATTTTATTTGTTAACCAATTAGAAGAAGGTATTTCAGCATGAATTATTCCTCCAGATTTCAACCATCCTAAAGCCTTTCTTAATGAATTTGACGGGTCATACAAATGCTCTAATACTGCTCCGAAAGTAATAAAATCAAAATGATTAGTAGGGAAATCGGCATCTTCGAGGGTACAAAGCTTTAATTTATCAGGTGAAATTTTCATAATATCAATTGCTCGTTGATAAAATGGAGAAGAAGGTTCAATACCGTAAGTATCGAAACCCGCATTATTTAATGAAACCATACATTTACCAATCCCAGCACCAATATCTAACACTTTAGCTGTTTTTTTAAAGGATACTAATTTTTTAGCTATTGCTATCTCAATGTTAAAATAAGTTTCATCGATTTTAAAATACTCGTCCTTCCAATAGTTTTCAGGAGGAACCCCATAGTGGCTATTAATATCTGAAGGTATAGGGATTGGAGAAGAAAAGATTAATGAACAATTGTTACATCTTACTACAGTAGTGGAGATGCCAATCTTATTTTTTGGATTAAACCCTTGAGAACAGTTTAATCTCTTCCCTAAAATTTTAAAATTTTCAACTGGAGAGCCACACATGTTGCACTCTTGGATATACTTATATTTATAAGTAAACTGATTCAAGTTAATTTGGTGTAAATGGTTTTATAAATTTTATTAGCAATTTCAAAGTTACGATATTCAGTTGCAATTAATCTGATTTTATTTTGAAGCTCTTGTTTTGTATGAGTAGTTAAGATATGGTTAATTTCTTTAACGGCTTGAAGATAGGACTCATTATTTAATTTCTCTAAGATAGCCCCTATGTTATGTTTTTTTATAATATCTGAATCATCTGAAATATTCTTAGTTATAACAACAGGTAACCCTAATGCCCAATACTCTCCATCTTTTATTGGTGTACAAAACTTTTTAGTGGAGATAGGTTTTACAGGAGTAATTGCAAAATCACCTAACCCGATATAATCAGGGATTTCTGCATGGTTTACAAATAAGTGTAGAATAGTAGATTCTTTAACATTTGATTGTATTCTATATTGCTCCATCTCTGAACTTGAATGAGATGATAAGATTAAAGCAATAAATTTTTCTCCCCAATAGTCTTCTGCGATTTTAAAAAAATCAAATACTTCTTTGTCTAAATATATTCCACCAAATTTCCCTGCATAAACACAGACTATTTTGTCTTCAAGATGAAATTTTTCAATTAGTTCTTTATTTTTTATTTTTGTTTCTGAAAAAAAAGCTAAATCCACACAAGCAGGCTTTACAAAGAAATTATTTCCACAATAATGATATTTTTCTTGAGCGTAAGATTCCATTCCACTGGTAGTAGAAACAATATAGTTTGCTCTTTTAGTTTGTAGCTTTTCAAGAAAAAATAACAATTTAAATGCAAAACTATTTTTTTGCCAATTCCCATTTTCTACCATTGCTTCGGCATGAGGTTCGTAGCTATCCAGAACCAAGTGTTTTCCAGTTATTTTTGAAAGTATATATCCCATAGCTCCTGCAGGAGTGCACCAAGTATGAATAATTTCAACTTTTTCCTTACGGATAAGTAGAATTAGTTTTAAAATAGTTTTCATCCACATCCAAATTCCATTAACTCCAAAAGGATGATATTTGATACTAAGGTTTTTTATATTCCATTCTTTTAAATCAGGGCTGGTTGTTTGATTTTTATCTAATGTGACTAAAAAAATAGTGCTTCCTTTTGGTAAATTTTTAGAAATTATTTTTACATACGGTAATGTATAAGCTTGTATTAAAGCATCATTATAATTCCAATAGGTAATTACCAATATATTTTTCTTTTTACCTTGCACGAAACGACTTTTGTAATAATGTGAGTATTTCAGGGGGGTAAATTATTAAGGATAATAGTATAAAATAAAATCCCCTCCTCTTATTATTTCCGTCTTTCCACCAACTTCCTGCCAACATTAAATAAAGCTTAGCAAAGCATTTTTGCTTAAACCAAAACGAACTAAATATCTTATTTTTAGCCGCTTTATTAAACATATAAATGGAATCTTTTTCTAATAAAGCAATGTTATTTGACATGTTGTTAGCATGGACTCTATATTTCCAAAGGGGCTTTTCTATAAGAACAATTTTGTAATTATTTGCAAGTATTCTTATCCAAAGGTCTTGATCTGCATTATTGGAGAGGTTGGCATCAAAACCACCTATCTTATGTAAAACCTCTGATTTTATTACCAAACCTGATGGAGCAGTTGAATAATTTCCTTTAAGTAATAGCACATCTTTTAAATTCGGAAAAATTGCTTTATTTAAAATTTTGGAAGTTGATTCTGATTTTTCGTTGATAGTATCATATCTGGAATAAACAACATCAACTGCATTATTTTTAAGATAACTTATTTTTTCTTCCAAATTATCTTTAAGCCAAACATCATCGGCATCTAAAAAAGTTATGTATTTTCCGTAAGCTTTGGTAAACCCATTGTTTCTTGCACTTGAAACTCCCGAGTTCTTTTGATAGTGAAAACTAATACGATTATCATTTAAAAAATTAGTAACAATCTTCGAAGAAAAATCTATGGAACCGTCATCTATAATAATTAATTCCCAATTTTGATAGGTTTGATTTAAAACAGATTGTATGGTTTCGGCTATATATTTTTCAGCATTATATAAAGGAATTATTATGGAAGTTTCAACCTTCATATTAATCCCAAATTTTTAGCAATTTTTTCATTACACAATAAAAAATTCCAATGGTCACTTTTAGTTATTACCTCTACTCTTTGTATAGAATTGTTTTTATCATCAATATTAAAATAGAGATAGTCCATTCCGTCAAAAATAATGGATAGTTTTTCAGCTATTTCAACGTTTAACACCTCAATAATAAAAGTTGGCTTAAACTCATTTAAAAACCTCCCCATTCCATTTAACACTTCAACCTCATGAGTTTCAACATCTAACTTTATTAAGTCAATGGCTGCTATCTTGTTTTGTTCAATAAAAGTATCTAATCGCATCACATCAATTTCTAATTCGTGTGCTTTTTTATCAAAAATTGTTTTTTTATTTACAGTTACTGAATAAGCAAAATCAGTCCCCTCTCGTAAATAAACTTTTGCTTTTCCATTATAATTTGAAAGCCCTAATTCATAACTATTGATGTCAAGCAAATTTTCTTGAATATTCTTATCAAGAAATTTATAAAC
>CAYHWX010000026.1:0-37827 GCA_964360245.1 uncultured Vicingus sp. | reverse complement strand
TATATTCGGTTTGATGATAATGCTGCAGTTCTACTAAGTGAAACTGGAGAAATGAGAGGAACACGTATTTTTGGACCTGTAGCAAGGGAATTACGAGAAAAGGATTTTATGAAAATCGTATCATTAGCACCAGAAGTACTATAAAGATAAATATTAGTTATGTCTAAATTACACATTAAAAAAGGAGATACTGTAAAAGTAATCGCTGGAGAATCTAAAGGAGCTCAAGGCGTTATAAAAAAAGTATTGTCTGAAAAAAATAGAGCGTTAGTAGAAGGTAAGGATATTAAAAAAATATCAAAACATACTAAACCTAATGCTGCAAATCCTGATGGAGGAATCATCAAGGTAGAAGCTCCAATTCATATTTCTAACTTAATGGTTATTGATCCTAAAACAGGAGAACCAACAAGAACAGGACGAAAATTGGACGAGAATGGAAAAAAAGTTCGTTATGCTAAAAAATCGGGGGAGGTAATATAAAATGAGCTATACACCTAGATTAAAAAAACAATATAGAGAAGAAATAATTCCTTCTTTAAAACAAAAGTTTGGATACTCATCTGTGATGCAAGTACCTAAACTTCAAAAAATATGCTTGAACCATGGAGTTGGTGACGCTGTTTCGGATAAAAGATTAGTTGATTCTGCAGTTGAAGAAATGACACTAATATCTGGTCAAAAAGCAAATCCAACATATTCCAAAAAAGATATTTCTAATTTTAAGTTAAGAAAAGGAATGCCTATTGGAGCAAGAGTTACTTTAAGAGGAGACCAAATGTATGAGTTTTTAGATAGATTGGTTGCTGTTGCTTTACCAAGAACTAGAGATTTTAGAGGGGTCGAAGTTAAAGGATTTGATGGAAAAGGAAATTATACTTTAGGAATTAAAGAACAAATTATTTTTCCAGAAATTAATATCGATAAAATTAAGAGCGTTACTGGAATGGACATAACCTTGGTTACATCCGCACAGTCAAACGAAGAAGGAATGGCATTATTAACAGAATTTGGTTTTCCATTTAAGAAAAAATAAAGATATGGCTAAAGAATCAATGAAAGCGCGAGAACGCAAAAGAGAGAGAATCGTAGCTCAATATGCAGAAAAAAGAGCTGCATTAAAAGCTGCTGGAGATTGGGAAGCATTACAAAAATTACCTAGAAACTCTTCTAAAGTTAGATTACACAACCGATGTAAATTAACAGGAAGACCAAGAGGTTATATTAGACAATTTGGAATTTCTCGTGTTACTTTTAGAGAAATGGCATCAGCTGGCCTAATTCCAGGAATTACAAAAGCAAGTTGGTAATTGAAAAAAATTATTATTTAAAAAAGGATTAAAAATGACAGATCCAATAGCAGATTATTTAACAAGACTTAGAAACGCAGTATCTGCGAAACATAGAGTTGTTGATATACCAGCATCAAACATTAAAAAAGAAATTACAAAAATTTTGTTTGAGCAAGGTTATATTTTGAATTATAAGTTTGAAGATGAAACAGTTCAAGGCAATATTAAAATTGCTTTAAAATATCATCCACAATCTAAAATTTCAGCAATAACTAATTTATCGAGAGTCAGTAAACCTGGATTAAGAAAATACGCTCACATAGATAAAATGCCGAGAGTAATTAATGGTTTAGGTATTGCCATCGTATCAACTTCTAAAGGTGTAATGACTGATAAAGACGCAAGAAGAGAAAATATTGGTGGTGAAGTTTTATGTCACATTTATTAATTAAGAAAGTATTTAAGTTATGTCAAGAATAGGAAATGCACCTATAGAAATCCCTAAAGGAGTTGAAGTGAAAATTGAAAAGGGATTAGTAACAGTTAAAGGTCCAAAGGGCACACTATTACAAGATATGGATACAGCCATTACTGTAGAAGTTAATGATAATATTGTTAACTTAAAAAGACATACTGAACAAAAAGACCATAAAGCTAAACATGGCTTATACAGGTCTTTAATTCACAATATGATTGAAGGTGTATCTAAAGGTTTTAAAGTACAACAAGAATTAGTTGGTGTTGGATTTAGAGCTACAGTTCAAGGTCAAAAATTAGAATTATTGTTAGGATATTCACATAGTATAATGATTGAATTACCTACCGAAATAAAAGTTACAACAGAAGCAGAAAGAGGAAAAAATCCAATTATTACTTTAGAGTCTTACGACAAACAATTAATTGGACATGTTGCTGCAAAAATTAGATCATTAAGAAAACCAGAACCATACAAAGGAAAAGGTATTAAGTTCGTAGGTGAACAATTAAGAAGAAAAGCTGGTAAATCAGCATCAAAATAAAAGCATAATAAATTAAGCTATCATGGCACTAAGTAAAAAAGATAGAAGACTAAGAATAAGAAGAAGAATCAGAAAGATTGTTAATGGTACTACTGCACAACCAAGATTGTCTGTATTTAGAAGTAATAAAGAAATTTATGCTCAAATTATAAATGATGAAACTGGAGTTACTCTAGTATCTGCTTGTTCAAAACAAAAAGATGTTAAAGCAAAAGGTACCAAAACAGAAATAGCTGCTAAAGTAGGTAAAGCTATTGCTGAAAAAGCTGTTAAAGCAGGAATAGAAAATATTTCTTTTGACAGAGGTGGTTACTTATATCACGGAAGGGTTAAAGCTTTAGCTGAGGCTGCACGTGAAGGAGGGCTTAAATTTTAATTGATATAAAAAAATTATGACAAACTCAAATACAAAAAGAGTAAGAGCTACAGAAACTGAGTTAAAAGATAAACTAGTAGCAATCAATAGAGTTACAAAAGTTACTAAAGGTGGTAGAAATTTTAGTTTTTCTGCCATTGTAGTTGTTGGTGATGAAAAAGGTGTTGTTGGACATGGTTTAGGTAAAGCTAACGAAGTAACAGAAGCAATAACTAAAGGAATAGACGTAGCTAAAAAGAATTGTATTAAAGTTTCAATCATTAATGGAACAGTACCGCATGAGCAAAATGGAAAATTTGGTGGAGCTAGAGTTTTTATCAGACCTGCTGCACATGGTACTGGAGTTATTGCTGGTGGAGCTATGCGTGCAGTATTTGAAAGCGTAGGAATTACAGATGTATTGGCAAAATCAAAAGGTTCCTCAAATCCACATAACGTGGTCAAAGCAACTTTAGATGCATTAGCTAAATTAAGAGATGCATATACAGTAGCTGATCAGAGAGGAATTGAATTAGATAAAGTTTTTAACGGATAGAGAAATCTAAGAAGAAATGGGAAAAGTAATAATAAGACAAACTAAAAGTAAGATTAAACAACCTGCTCGTCAAAAGAAAACCTTAATTGCTTTAGGAATTCGTAAGATGCATAATGCGGTTGAACATGAAGCAACACCTCAAATTATGGGAATGATTGCTAAAGTGAAGCACTTACTATCAGTAGAAGAAATTAAATAAATTAATAGTTTAATAAAATTAAAATGGACTTATCAAATTTACAACCTGCGGAAGGCTCAACAAAACAGCGTAAGCGAGTAGGACGTGGTCAAGGATCAGGAAGAGGCGGAACTTCAACAAGAGGTACTAAAGGTGCCAAATCAAGATCTGGATACTCACGTAAAATCGGATTTGAAGGTGGTCAAATGCCACTTCAAAGAAGAGTTCCTAAGTTTGGATTCACTAATATCAATCGAAAAGAATATAAAGGAGTTAACCTTGATACACTTCAATTTTTGGCTGATACAAAAAAAGTGAAAGAAATTACTAAAGAGATATTAATGGAAAACGGATTAGTATCTAGAAACGACTTAGTAAAAATTTTAGGAAGAGGTGAATTGAAAGCAAAATTAGAGGTTACTGTAAATGCTTTTTCAGCTTCTGCAAAAGCAGCTATTGAATCTGCTGGAGGAACAGCAAATTCTTTGTAATTAAAATTAAGAATGAGAAAATTTTTTCAGACCATAAAAAACATTTGGAGCATTGAAGATTTGCGTTCGCGAATTCTTACTACGCTATCTTTGTTATTAGTATATAGATTAGGTTCTTATGTGGTACTTCCAGGAGTAGATGCAGATGTATTAAAAGTTGTAAATGATGCAAAAGCTGGTGGTGGGATAATGGACTTAATTAACATTTTTGCGGGTGGTGCTTTTTCTAGAGCTTCAATTTTTGCTTTAGGAATTATGCCTTACATTTCTGCTTCAATTGTAATACAATTATTAGGAATGGCAATTCCTTATTTCCAAAGATTGCAGAAAGAAGGAGAAAGTGGTAGAAGAAAAATAAACCAAATGACAAGAGTATTAACAATTGCTATTACTGGTTTTCAAGCACCTGGTTATATTGCCTCGCAAATAACCAATCATGCTGGAGTTGTAGTTGATTCTGGACCGCTATGGTGGTTTTCAACAGTATTATTGTTAATTACAGGTACTATATTTGTAATGTGGATTGGTGAAAGAATTACTGAAAAAGGAATAGGAAATGGAATATCATTATTAATTATGATAGGTATTATTTCTAAATTACCATCCTCATTTGTGTTCGAAATTGGTTCTCGATTTGGTGTTGGAGGAGTTGGCGGACCTATCATCTTGCTAATTGAGGTTGCTCTTTTATTAATTGTTATTATTGTTGGAATATTATTGGTACAAGGAACAAGAAGAATACCAGTTCAATATGCAAAACGGGTTGTTGGAAATAAACAATACGGAGGAGTTAGACAATACATTCCTCTTAAAGTGAATGCAGCTGGAGTTATGCCAATTATATTTGCACAAGCTATTATGTTTGTCCCAATGACAGTTGCTAGCTTTGGACAAAGTGGAACGGCCTCTTGGATAATTAATGTTTTTGGTAACCCAAATGGATTTGGATACAACTTAACTTTTTTTCTAATGATTATGGCGTTCACTTATTTTTATACAGCTGTAACTGTTAATCCTAATCAAATGGCAGATGATATGAAAAGAAACGGTGGATTTATTCCTGGAATTAGACCAGGTAAAAAAACTGCAGAATTTATAGATAATGTGATGTCAAGAATAACTTTACCAGGCTCAATGTTTTTAGCATTAGTTGCTATATTGCCAGCATTTGCTTCAATGGCAGGTGTAAATCAATCCTTTGCCTACTTTTTTGGAGGCACATCATTATTGATTATGGTTGGTGTTATTTTAGATACATTACAACAAATAGAAAGTCATTTGTTAATGCGTCATTATGATGGATTAATGAAAACAGGAAGGATTAAAGGTAGAACCACAACTGGTATGGGAATGGCAGGATAATTTGTTACTTTTAAATGGGTAAGATTTTTTATAAAACGGAAGAAGAAATAGAATTAATAAAAGAAAGTTCTTTGCTTGTTGGAAAAACTTTAGCTGAAGTTGCTAAATTGATTAAACCAGGAGTCACAACTCTTGAGTTAGATAAAATTGCTGAAGAGTTTATTTTGGATAATAAAGCTATTCCAGGTTTTAAAGGTTATAATGGATTTCCAAATACATTGTGTACCTCTGCAAACGCTGCTGTAGTTCATGGAATTCCGAATAATAAACCTTTACAAAATGGAGATATTATTTCTGTTGACTGTGGTGCAATTTTAAATGGATTTTATGGCGATGTTGCCTATACTTTTGAAGTAGGAGATGTTAAACCTGAAATAAAAAAATTATTACAAGTTACTAAAGAATGTTTAGTAAAGGCAATAGAAGTTGCTATCGCAGGTAACAGAATTGGCGATATTGGATTTGCTGTTCAAGAGCATGCAGAAAGAAATGGTTATGGTGTTGTTAGAGAATTGGTTGGACATGGTTTAGGAAGAAATTTACATGAAGCTCCCGAAGTACCAAATTATGGTAAAAGAGGATATGGCATGCAACTGAAAGAAGGATTAGTGATTGCAATTGAACCTATGATTAATTTAGGTAAAAGGAATGTCAGGCAACATGAAGATGGTTGGACAGTAATTACATCAGATGGATTACCTTCAGCTCACTTTGAGCAGGACATTGCGATTAGAAAAGGAAAAGCAGAAGTTTTATCAACACATGAATTTGTTGAACAAGTTTTAAAAAATAAATTGTAAAAAAATAGAATGGCAAAACAAGCATCTATTGAACAAGACGGAACAATTTTAGAAGCATTATCTAATGCCATGTTTCGTGTTGAACTAGAAAATGGACACATCATTACTGCTCATATTTCTGGAAAAATGAGGATGCATTATATTAGAATTTTGCCAGGAGATAAAGTTAAATTAGAAATGTCTCCTTATGATTTATCAAAAGGAAGAATATCATTTAGGTATAAATAATAAAATTCTCACTTAGGAGAAAAATAAATAGAAAGAAAGATGAAAGTAAGAGCATCAATAAAAAAAAGAAGTGCAGACTGCAAAATCGTTAGACGAAAAGGTCGTTTGTACGTAATTAACAAAAAAAACCCAAAATTTAAACAAAGACAGGGATAAAAAAGTTCAAGGTTCAATGTTTGAAGTTCAAAGATAAAACGACTTCAAACTTTAATCCTCAAACATCAAATTTTAAAAAATGGCAAGAATTGCAGGTATAGATTTACCAAATCAAAAGAGAGGCGTTATTGGATTAACTTATATATACGGTATAGGAAGGTCTAGCGCTAAAAGTATTTTAGCAGAAGCAGAAATTTCTGAAGATAAAAAAGTTCAAGATTGGGACGATAATGATTTATCTAAAATCAGAAAAATCATTACTGATAGTTTTAAAATTGAAGGTGCATTAAGATCTGAAGTACAATTGAACATTAAACGTTTAATGGATATTGGATGTTATAGAGGTATTAGACATAGAGCTGGTTTACCTCTTAGAGGACAACGTACAAAAAATAATTCTAGAACTAGAAAAGGAAGGAAAAAAACTGTTGCAAATAAGAAAAAAGTAACTAAGTAGTAAGTAAAGAAGCTTAATATAATGGCAAAAACAAACATAAAAAAGAAGAAAAAAGTTAAAGTGGAAGCTTATGGTGAAGCTCACATTCATGCTTCTTTTAATAATATTATTATTAGTTTAACTAATGGTGCAGGACAAGTAATTTCTTGGTCTTCTGCTGGTAAAATGGGTTTTAGAGGCTCTAAAAAAAACACACCTTATGCTGCTCAAATGGCTGCTGAAGACTGTGCAAAAGAAGCATTTGAAAACGGATTAAGAAAAGTAAAGGTTTTTGTAAAAGGACCAGGTAATGGAAGAGAATCTGCAATGAGAGCACTTCATAACAATGGAATAGTAGTAACTGAAATAGTTGATATTACACCAATGCCACATAATGGATGTCGTCCTCCAAAAAGAAGAAGAGTATAAATAATTAATAACCAAGAAAGAGATTTCATTATCGAAGGATACTGACCTTAATTCATAATTTCTCTTTCATAAACTTTATAAAAAAATGGCTAGATATATAGGTCCAAAATCGAAAATCGCAAGAAAGTTCAGAGAACCAATTTTTGGTCCTGATCCAGTATTGGAAAAAAAGAATTACCCACCAGGACAACACGGTCCAAATAAAAGGAGAGGTAAACAATCCGAGTATGCTATTCAATTAGCAGAAAAGCAAAAAGCTAAATACACCTATGGTATTTTAGAAAAACAATTTGCTAATTTATTTAAAACAGCCTCAAGAAAAAGAGGTATCACAGGGGAAGTACTTTTGCAACTTTGCGAATCTCGTTTAGATAATGTAGTATATAGACTTGGAATTTCTCCTTCAAGAAGTGGTGCAAGACAATTAGTCGGACATAAACACATTACTGTTAATAGTAAAGTAATTAACATTCCTTCCTATATTGTAAAAGAAGGAGATGAAGTTGGTATTAGAGAAAAATCAAAATCTTTAGAATCCATTACTGCTTCATTAGCAGCAAATCCATTAAAATTTGATTGGTTAGACTGGAATGGACATCAAATGGCTGGTAGATTTATTGCCGTGCCAGAAAGAACTCAAATACCAGAAAACATCAAAGAACAATTAATAGTAGAGCTTTACTCTAAATAATTTTAAAATAAAAAATTAAAACTATGGCAATTTTAGATTTCCAAAAACCAGATAAAGTAATCATGGTTAATTCTGACGATTTTTTCGGAACTTTCGAATTTCGTCCTTTAGAACCAGGATATGGCATAACAGTAGGAAACGCATTAAGAAGAGTATTATTAAACTCTTTAGAAGGATTTGCAATAACATCTGTAAAAATAGAAGGAGTAGATCATGAATTTTCTACAATTAAAGGAGTTCTTGAAGATGTTACTCAAATGATTTTAAATCTTAAACAAGTTAGATTTAAACAACAAATTGGCGGTACAGATAAAGAAACATTGATGGTTTCTGTTAAAGGTCAAGATAAATTGACTGCTGGTGATATTGGAAAATTCACCTCCGCTTTTCAAGTATTAAATATTGACCATGTTATTTGTAACATGGAATCAGCTGTTAGTTTACAATTAGAATTAACTATTGGAAAAGGAAGAGGATATATCCCTTCTGAAGAAAATAAAATTTCTGATAGTAATATTGGCGTTATAGCTATCGATTCTATCCATACTCCAATTAAAAATGTGAAATATAATATTGAAAACTATAGAGTTGGTCAAAAAACTGATTACGAAAAATTAGTATTCGAAATTACCACTGATGGTTCTATTCATCCTAAAGAAGCATTAACCGAAGCTGCAAAAATATTGATTCATCATTTTATGTTATTCTCAGATGAGCGAATTACATTAGATACCGAAGAAAAATCGGAAGTTGAAGATTTTGATGAAGATTCATTACACATGAGACAATTATTGAAAACTAAACTAATTGATATGGATTTATCAGTTAGAGCATTAAATTGTTTGAAAGCAGCAGATGTAGATACATTAGGTGATTTAGTTACATTTAATAAAAACGATTTGTTGAAATTCAGAAACTTCGGTAAAAAATCGTTAACTGAATTGGATGAATTAGTTGAAAATAAAGGTTTAACATTCGGGATGAATGTTGCAGCATATAAATTAGATAAAGAATAAAGAGATGAGACACGGAAAGAAATTTAACCATTTAAGCAGACAAGCTCCTCATAGAAAGGCTATGTTGGCTAATATGGCTTGTTCTCTTATCGAGCATAAAAGAGTGAGTACTACAGTTGCTAAAGCCAAAGCTTTGCAAAAATACATTGAGCCTTTGCTTACTAAATCTAAAACGGATTCTACTCATTCTAGAAGAACCGTTTTTAGTTACTTAAAAAATAAAGAATCGGTAACTGAATTGTTTAGAGATGTTTCAGTAAAAATTGCGAATAGACCAGGAGGTTATACTAGAATATTAAAAACAGGTTTTAGAATAGGAGACAACTCACAAATGTGCTTAATAGAGTTAGTTGATTATAACGACAACATGTTAAAAGATGCTAAACAAAAATCTGCTACATCAAGAAGAAGAAGAGGCGGTAAAAAAACTGATGCTACGGTTACATCTGTTGCAGATAATACTGTAGAAGTTAGCGAAGCAGATACTAAAGCTGAAGTAATTGAAAAACCAAAAGCTAAAGCAAAAGCGAAGCCAGCTAAAAAAGATAATTCAGACAAAGAAGAGAAAAAAGAAGATTAGCATTGATTTTTATAGAAAAATAGAAAAGGATAAAGTAATTTTACTTTATCCTTTTTTTTATGGGATAACTTGATGATGATAGACATAAAAAATAAAGCAGTTTTATTATTAGAAGATGGAACGATGTTGCTCGGAAATGCAGCAGGTTTAATTGGTACAACCACTGGTGAAATATGTTTTAATACCGGAATGACTGGTTATCAGGAAATATTTACCGACCCTTCTTATTACGGACAAATATTAGTCGCAACAACTGCACATGTTGGTAACTATGGAGTTTCAAAAAATGAAGTGGAGTCTGAAAATGTGAATATCTCAGGTTTAGTTTGTAAGAAATTTTCTAACATGTTTTCTCGCGAATTTGCAGATACCTCTCTGCAAGAATATTTTGAAAGCCAAAAAATAGTTGCCATTTCTGATGTTGACACCCGCTTTTTAGTGCGTCACATTAGAGATAAAGGAGCCATGAATGCAATTATTTCTTCTGAGATTTTTGACGTTGAAATTTTAAAAAAGAAATTAGCCGAAGTTCCCTCTATGGAGGGGTTAGAGCTCTCTTCAAAAGTTTGTACCAAAAAACCTTATTTTTTTGGAAATGCAAATGCTTCTTTTAAAGTTGCAGTATTAGATTTTGGGGTTAAAAAGAACATCTTAAAATGCTTGACAGAAAGAGATTGTTACCTCAATGTATTTCCGATGAATGCTTCCATTAACGAAATGATGGAGTGGAATCCAGATGGTTTTATGTTGTCCAATGGACCTGGAGACCCTTCTGTAATGACCAAACAAATTGAAACAGTTAAACAGATTTTGAAAGTTGGTTTGCCAGTTTTTGGAATCTGTTTAGGACATCAACTGTTAGCTATTTCTTGTGGATTAACCACCTCCAAAATGTTTAACGGACATAGAGGGTGCAACCATCCAGTTATGAATCTCGAAACAGGTAAAGGAGAAATTACTTCACAAAACCACGGATTTGTGGTAGATATGGAATCTGCTGAACAAAATCAAAATATTATCATAACTCATAAACACTTAAATGATGGTACTTTGGCAGGGTTAAGATTAAAAGACAGAAATATATTTTCTGTACAATATCATCCTGAAGCTTCTCCTGGACCTCACGACTCTAGGTATTTGTTTGATAACTTTATCGAAAATATTATCAAAAGCAAAAAGTTGGTTTCAGCTTAATATTTTCAATTTTACAACAGCCTATTATCTAAATCGCCTATTTATAACCTTTTTTGTACTTTTGTAATATGGATAAGCAACAAATAAAGTGTTCATTTTGTGGAAGACCAAAAAATGAAGTAGAGGTGATGATAGCCGGAGTAACCGGCCATATATGTAATCACTGCATTTCTCAAGCACAAAATATCGTAAAAGAAGAAGTTTCTGGCAAAGTAACAAGAGAAATTGCCAACCAAATTCAACTTTTAAAACCCATCGAAATTAAAGCTCATTTAGACGAATATGTAATTGGGCAGAACGAAGCTAAAAAAGTACTTTCTGTTGCTGTTTATAACCATTTTAAACGATTAATACAGGTTGGCGAAAAAGATAATGAAATTGAAATTGAAAAATCAAACATTATTTTAGTCGGAGAAACAGGAACAGGAAAAACATTGTTGGCAAAAACTATTGCCCGAATTTTACACGTACCGTTTTGCATAGCCGATGCAACCATTTTAACCGAAGCTGGTTACGTTGGAGAAGACGTGGAAAGCATTTTATCTCGATTGTTACAAGCAGCAGATTATAATGTGGAAGCAGCACAACGAGGAATTGTTTTTATTGATGAAATAGATAAAATTGCTCGTAAAAGCGATAATCCTTCCATTACCAGAGATGTGAGTGGGGAAGGCGTTCAACAGGCATTATTAAAATTGCTAGAAGGCTCTGTTGTGAATGTTCCACCACAAGGTGGCAGAAAACACCCTGAGCAAAAAATGATTGCCGTAGAAACTAAAAATATCTTATTTATTTGCGGCGGTGCATTTGATGGTATCACCAGAAAAATTGCCAATCGATTACAAACACAGGTAATTGGTTATAAATCTGTTGACAAGGAAGAATACGATGAAGATAATTTATTGCAATACATCTCCCCACAAGATATTAAAGCATTTGGTTTAATACCCGAATTAATAGGAAGATTACCCATACTTTCTTACCTCGAACCGTTAGATGCCGAAGCGTTAAGAAGAATTTTAACAGAACCTAAAAATGCCATTATTAAACAATATATCCGATTGTTTGAGATGGATGATATTCAGCTTTCCTTCGACAAAGGAGTACTCGATTTTATTGTTGAAAAAGCAATTGAATATAAATTAGGAGCAAGAGGTTTGCGTTCTATTTGCGAAGCCATTATGCTCGATGCCATGTACGAATTACCTTCCGATAAAAACCAAAAAGAACATAAAGTTACCTTGCGTTACGCAAAAGATAAGTTTAAAAATTCGAAATTGAGTAATTTAAAGGTGGCTTAGGTTTACTTCAAATAAGCCCCATTAATACTTTCAATGTAATTTAGTATTGCTTCTTTTCCTATTTTACCAGTGGCTGAAGT
This sequence comes from uncultured Vicingus sp., assembly GCA_964360245.1. GTDB lineage: Bacteria > Bacteroidota > Bacteroidia > Flavobacteriales_E > Vicingaceae. The sequence continues at coordinate 25,663 of CAYHWX010000026.1, read as the reverse complement.
ATTAAAAGAAATGGGCATTTCTTCCCAGAATTTTAGCATTTCTTTTTTGTATGCCAATAAGTTTTTATTGAGTTTAGAGCTCGTTAATTTATCAGTTTTGGTAAACACAATAGAAAACGGAATACCTTTTATTCCTAGCCATTCCATAAAATCCAAATCAATTTGTTGTGCAGGTAATCTCGAATCTATTAGCACAAAAAGATTCATTAATGTTTCTCTTTTAAGGATGTAATCAGCAATAAATTCTTGCCATTTTTGGCGATTTTTTTTGGAAGTTACCGCATATCCGTAACCTGGCAAATCCACCATATACCAACTATCATTAATCATAAAATGGTTGATGAGCTGAGTTTTTCCTGGAGAAGCAGATGTTTTTGCTAGTTTTTTATTGTCGGTAATGTAATTAATTAACGATGATTTTCCCACATTAGAGCGACCAATAAAAGCATATTCTGCTCTATCTGGTGCTGGGCAAAGCGAAAGTTTGGTGTTGCTTATTACAAATTCGGCTGTTTTAATAATCATCGTCTATCAATAAAGTTCAAAAATAGTCATTTAACTTCATTAAAATCTCAAGGATATTCCCTTTAGAATGATGAGGTGTATTCAAAATATTCAAAAGAAATTATCAACAATCTTCTAAATTTCCTATTCAAGTACAGATTTAATCCTCCCACCACAAAACCTTTTTTGTTGATAGGTGTTGCAACAAAAATTCAAAAAAAATCAGTCAAAAGTTATCAACAAAGTGGTAGAAAGTGGTAGAAAGTGGTAAAAAATGAATTATATTTGGACATTAAAAAAATAAGGAATTGACAGTTAGCGTATTGCTATGACCAACTTTATAGGCGAATTTGAGTGTAAGTTAGATGTGAAAGGAAGATTAATGCTTCCTTCTAATTTAAGAAAGCAGCTAGACCCAGCAGCTCAGGAGCGATTTGTCATGAATCGAGGCTTTGAAAAATGTTTGGTGCTGTATCCAAAAAACGATTGGGAATACATTAGTGCTGAGGTTAACAAACTCAACCAGTATGTGAAAAAAAATAGAGAGTTTATTCGCTATTTCTATCGTGGTGCATCCGAATTAGGATTAGATGTAACGGGAAGAATATTGTTTCCAAAAAGGATGTTGGATTATGCTGGAGTTACTAAAGATGTGGTATTGTTTGCTTATGGTAACAGAATAGAAATTTGGGATAAAGCAACTTATGATAATTTATTGACTGATGAGCCAGATGAGTTTGCAAAATTAGCAGAAGAAGTGATGGGTGGAAGTTCAGAAAATAAGGATGAAAATGGAGTATCATAATCCTGTATTGCTGAAAGAATCGGTTGATGGCTTAAATATAAAGAATGACGAAACGTGTGTAGATGTAACATTTGGAGGAGGTGGTCATTCGAAAGAGATATTAAAAAGACTAGGTGATAAAGGGAGGTTGTTTGGTTTTGATCAAGATAAAGATGCAGCAGCCAACAGTTTAGCAGATAGTCGGTTTGAGTTGGTGAAACAGAACTTTCGTTATTTGAAAAATTACTTAAAATTTTATCAGGCAATTCCTGTAGATGGTATTCTGGCTGATTTGGGAGTCTCCTCTCACCAGTTTAACAAAGGTGAAAGAGGATTTTCGATTCGCTTTGAAGGTCCTTTGGACATGAGAATGAACCAAAGCAGTGGGTTAACTGCAGAGAAAGTCATTAATGATTATGCAAGTGAAGATTTGATACGAATTTTTAAGGAGTATGGGGAAATAAAAAATGCAAAACAACTGGTGTTTGAAATTGTAAATCAACGAGAAGTTGGAAGAATTAAAAAAACACAAGAGTTGGTTGACATCGTTGAAAAGTTTGTTCCAGGAAAATTGAGAAATAAGTTTTTAGCACAAGTTTTTCAGGCATTAAGAATAGAAGTGAATGATGAGTTAGGAGCATTAAAAGAGCTGCTAGTTCAGAGTTATGAGGTGTTAAAACAGGGAGGTAGGTTATCAGTAATCACCTATCATTCTTTAGAAGACAGGTTGGTAAAGAACTTTTTTAAGATGGGAAAATTTGAAGGGGAGTTGGAGAAGGATTTTTATGGTAACCCCAAATTAAAATTTAAACAAATCAATAGAAAACCAATTCTTCCAAGCGAGGAAGAAGTAAAAAATAACAACAGGTCTCGAAGTGCAAAGCTTCGAGTAGCCGAAAAATTATAAAAGAGTCCTCAGTCGACAAAAAAAGCAGTCATCAGCAAAAAAAGATGGCTTTTTTGAAGACTGGAAACTGAAGATTGAATTTTTTAAATGAACACTTTTAAGCAAGAAGAAAATACAACTGAAACAAAAAAAGAAACTGGAAAAGTTTCTAAATCGTTGGCTAGTATATTTTCTGGGAGTTTCTTATCAAAAGAAAATGTTGTTCAGTCTTTACCCTTTATTTTCTTTTTAACATTGATAGGAATTCTTTATATCGGGAACGGATATTATGCCGAAAGAACGGTTCGAGATTTATACAAAGTTGGTAATGAATTGAAGGAATTAAGATCGGAATACATTACCCTAAAATCAGATTTAAATTACAAAAGTAAACAATCGCAAGTAGCTCAGGCAACTGAAATTCTTGGAATAAAAGAATCAACTACTCCTCCAACAAAAATAGTAGTTGATGCAACTGATATGGAGAAAATAAATCAATTCAATTAAGATGAAAGATAAAAAGCAAACCATTTTTTCTAGAGTATATCTGATATACGGAATGGTTTGTCTTTTTGCCATTATTATTATCGGACAAACTGTTAATGTTCAGATAATACAAGGAGAAAAATGGAAGGAGAAAGAAGAATCGTTAACTCGAACATTTAAAGAAATTGATGCGGTAAGAGGAAATATTTATGCAGCGGATGGAAGCCTATTAGCGACCTCCATACCAAAATATGAGATTAGGTTTGATGCTAACACCGAATCACTAACCGATAATTATTTTAATGAAAATGTTGATTCTTTAGCGTTTGAGTTATCCAAGTTATATCCCGAAAAAACCAAATGGGAATATTTAACTGCATTAAAAACAGCCAGACAAAAAGGTGCTCGTTACCTACTGATTAGAAGGAATGTAAAATACACCGATTTAAAAAGAATAAAAAAATTTCCAATTTTTAGAAATGGAAAATACAAAGGTGGTTTTATTTATACCCAACAAAACAGAAGAGTAAATCCCTTTAATATTTTAGCTTCCAGAACAATTGGTTATGAAAGAGAAGGACTGAAACCAGTTGGCTTAGAAGGTGCTTATAGTCGAGAACTAACTGGAGTTAATGGAAAGCAATGGATGCAAAAAATTGCTGGTGGAGTTTGGATGCCAATTGATGAAAATAATGGAAAAGAATCGGAAGACGGTAGTGATATCTACACTACTATAGATATTAATATACAAGATGTCGCAGAACATGCACTGTTAAAACAGTTAGAAACACATCAAGCAGACCATGGTTGTGTGGTAATGATGGAAGTCGCAACAGGCGATGTGAAAGCTGTCGCCAATTTAAAAAGAAATACAGACGGAACTTATTACGAAGGTTATAATTATGTGATTGGAGAAAGTACCGAGCCAGGTTCGGTGTTCAAATTAGCTTCGTTAATGGCTGCTTTTGAAGATGGGTATTTGGATTTAGACGACAGGGTAAATACAGAGAATGGAACCACTAAGTTTTATGATGCTACGATGAGAGATTCACATGAAGGTGGATATGGCATTATCACCATCAAAGAATCTTTTATGAAATCTTCCAATGTTGCTATTTCAAAAGAGATAAACAGAGTTTATTCAGCTAAGCCACAAGAATTTATTGATAGACTCTACAAGATGGATCTCAATAAAAAATTGGGGATAGAAATCGCTGGAGAATCTACTCCTTTTATAAAAAGTACAGATAGCAAAACTTGGTCTGGAATTTCATTGCCATGGATGTCTATCGGATATGAAGTGCAGATGACTCCCCTACAAATTTTAACTTTTTACAATGCCGTTGCCAATGATGGTAAAATGGTGAAACCAAAATTTGTGAAAGAAATTCGTCAACGAGGAAAGTTAATTAAACATTACGACACAGTAGTTATTAATAATTCCATCTGCTCCAAAAAAACTATTCAAATGGCAAAAGAAATGTTGGAAGGTGTGGTGGAAGAAGGAACAGGTAGAAATCTAAAAAACGCTGTCTATAAAATTGCAGGAAAAACAGGAACGGCTCAAATTGCTAACGCAAAATATGGATATAAATATGAAGCAACAGTAAGTCACCAAGCTTCATTTGTAGGCTATTTTCCTGCTGATAAACCTAAGTATTCTTGTATTGTTGTTATCAATGCACCTACTCAAAATGTGTATTATGGAAATTTAGTAGCAGGTCCAATTTTTAAAGAAGTGGCTGATAAAGTTTATGCCAGTAGCATACAAATTCACGATGAATTAAAAACAAAAGAAAACTTTGCTTCATCTCGAATTCCTGTTGCAAAAAATGGTTATTACTCAGACTTATCTAAGATTTATTCTGCACTTCATGTAAAGACCATTCTTTCAGGTAATATTCCAAAATGGGCAAAAGTAACTACCAGTGAAAAAGAAGTTAAAATTGACAAAAAAAATATTGCTCCCATTTATGTTGCCGATGTAACAGGAATGAGCATTAGAGATGCCATCTACATTTTAGAAAATCAAGGATTGAGAGTAGCTTTTACAGGTGATGGAGTTGTTGTGAATCAATCCATTTTACCAGGAAATAAAATAATAAAAGGTGAAAAAATAATATTGGAGCTAGTCTAATGAAGTTATTAAAAGATATCATTTATAAAGCAGGAATTGTTGAAGTTGTTGGTTTAACTCAACTGACTATAGAAAAGATATGTTTTGATTCGAGGGCAATTGAAAAATATAGTCTTTTTATTGCAGTTTCAGGAACACAAGTAGATGGTCACCAATACATCGATAAAGCAATTGTTGATGGAGCTGTCGCCATTGTTTGTGAGAATTTTCCAGAGCAATTAGAAGAAAACGTAACTTACATAAAAGTAGCAGATAGTAGCCTTGCATTAGGAATAATTGCGGCTAACTTTTACGATAATCCAGCATCTGAAATTAAACTGATTGGGATAACAGGAACAAATGGTAAAACAACTACAGCAACACTTTTGTACGATTTATTTACGCAATTAGGAAGTAAGTCAGGATTACTTTCTACGGTGGTAAACAAAGTTGGAACAGAAAAAATTCCTTCTACACATACTACACCAGATGCCATTCAACTAAATGCCTTATTAAGGTATATGGTTTCCGAAGGTTGTGAATATTGTTTTATGGAGGTAAGTTCACATGCCATTCATCAACATCGGATTGCAGGTTTAAATTTTACAGGAGCGGTATTTACTAATATCACACACGATCATTTAGATTATCACAAAACATTTGATGAATACCTAAAAGCAAAAAAACAATTTTTTGATGGGTTAAGCGATTCAGCTTTTGCTTTGGTGAATAAGGATGATAAAAATGGAATGGTGATGTTGCAAAACACCAAAGCACAAAAAGCTACCTATTCGCTAAAAAGTATGTCCGACTTTTCTTGCAAAGTTATCGAAAGTGATTTTTCGGGTATGCAGTTAAACATTGATGGAAGCGAAGTTTGGACAAAGTTGATTGGCAGATTTAATGCGTATAATTTATTGGCAATCTACGCAACAGCTATTTTGCTTGGTCAGGATAAATTAACTGTTCTTACTGCCATAAGCAATTTAACAGCGGTAGAAGGAAGATTTCAATATGTAAAATCTCAGAATAACATTGCAGGGATTGTTGATTATGCACACACACCAGATGCACTACAAAATGTTTTAGCAACTATCAACGACATTAGAACAGGAAATGAAAAGTTAATTACACTCGTTGGATGTGGTGGAGATAGGGATAAAACAAAAAGACCAATAATGGCAAAAATTGCTTGTGATTGGAGTGATAAAATAATATTAACATCCGACAATCCAAGATCAGAAAATCCAGAAGAAATTATTAACGAGATGCGACTTGGTGTGGAAGGTATTCACTTTAAAAAAGTATTGGCAATTGTTAATCGAGAAGAAGCCATTAGAACGGCATGTTCATTAGCCAATGATGGTGATATCATTTTAGTAGCAGGAAAAGGTCACGAAAAATATCAAGAAATAAATGGAATAAAATTACCCTTTGATGATATGAAAATTTTAACTAAAACTTTTGAATTAATGAAAAACTAATGCTTTATTATTTATTTACATACTTACAGGAATTGGACGTGCCAGGAGCAGGTGTGTTTCAATACATCACATTTAGAGCAGCATTTGCTTTAATAGGTTCGCTAATCATATCAATGATAATTGGTAAAAGAATTATTCAAAGACTACAATTGTTACAAGTAGGAGAAATTGTTAGGGATTTAGGTTTACAAGGACAAATTGAAAAACAAGGAACTCCAACAATGGGTGGTTTAATCATTTTGGCATCCATTTTAATTCCAACGCTATTGTTTGCAAAACTTGATAATATCTACATCATCTTAATGATAATATCTACCATTTTGCTCGGATTAATTGGGTTTGTAGATGACTACATTAAAGTATTTAAAAAGAATAAGCAAGGTTTAGCGGGGAAATTTAAAATAATGGGGCAAGTTGCTGTTGGAGTCATTATAGGATCCATACTTTATTTTAATGAAGATGTTGTTGTTAAACAAAAAACATTTAACGACAATGCACCCACTCATGTTAGTTATGAGCTTCAAAACGATGAGGTTCAAGAGTCAGAGACCAATTATTCTTGGGAAGAAGTAAAATCTACGGTTACTACCATTCCATTTATGAAAAACAATGAATTTAATTATTCAGCACTTACAGGTTGGGCAGGTAATTATTCCTATTTGTTAGGTGGTGTTGTTTTCATCCTTATTGTAATAATCATAACAACAGCAGTTTCTAATGGTGCGAATATGACGGATGGTCTAGATGGCTTGGCAACAGGAACATCGGCTATCATCGGAGTTACTTTGGCAGTTTTCGCTTATGTTTCTGGTAACACAGTTTTTGCTGATTACCTAAACATTATGTACATCCCAAACTCTGGTGAGTTGGTAATATTTATTGCGGCATTTGTTGGAGGTTGTATTGGTTTTCTTTGGTACAACTCCTACCCAGCTCAAGTTTTTATGGGCGATACTGGAAGTTTAGCATTAGGAGGAATAATAGCAGTTTTTTCTTTTGCCGTAAGAAAGGAACTATTAATTCCATTGTTGTGTGGAATATTTTTAGTAGAAAACCTATCGGTAATGATTCAGGTTGGGTATTTCAAATACACAAAAAAGAGATTTGGAGAAGGAAAAAGAGTGTTTTTAATGGCTCCGTTGCATCATCATTTTCAAAAGAAAAACATGCACGAAGCTAAAATTGTATCTAGGTTTTGGATTGTAGGAATTATGCTGGCACTACTAACATTTGTAACCTTAAAACTAAGATAAGGTGAAAAAAAGGTTGGTCATATTAGGTGGAGGAGAAAGCGGAGTTGGAGCAGCTATTTTGGCGAAGAAAAAAGGGTTGGAAGTATTTGTTTCTGACAAGGGAAAAATGAAAGAGAAATACAAAAATGTTTTGATAAATATTGATGTTGAATGGGAAGAAGAAAAGCATACTGTAACTAAAATTTTAAATGCAACTGAAGTAGTGAAGAGTCCAGGAATACCAGATACTGCTCCTTTGATTTTACAATTGAAGGAGAAAGATATTCCTATTATTTCTGAAATTGAATTTGCTGGTAGATATACCCAAGCAAAAATTATTGGAATAACAGGTAGTAATGGAAAAACAACAACTACACTTTTAACTTATCATATGCTAAAAAAGGCAGGGTTAAATGTTGGTTTAGCTGGGAATATTGGTGATAGTCTGGCTAAACAAGTTGCAGAAGATGATAAAGAATTTTATGTGTTGGAGTTAAGCAGTTTTCAACTAGACGGAATGTTTGATTTTCATGTAGATATCGCTATGATTCTAAATATTACTCCAGACCATTTAGATAGATACGATTACCAGTTTGAAAACTATGTGGAATCTAAGTTTAGAATACTACAAAATCAAACAGATTTCAATCATGTTATCTACTGTTATGATGATGAAATAATAGAAAAGAGAATAGATAAATATAAAGGAATAAAACATCCATTTAGCATAAAAACAGTAACCTCTAACGGAGCTTACATCAATAAAGAAAATTTAATAATAAACACTAATAATAAATTATTTAACATGACGATTCAAGAATTAGCACTACAAGGCAAGCACAACCTTTACAATTCTATGGCAGCAGGTATAGCAGGGAAAGTATTGGAGCTTAAAAAAGACATTATCAGAGAAAGTTTAACCGACTTTCAAAACGTTGAACACCGACTAGAAGAGGTTGGAAAAGTTCATGGAATTACTTTTGTTAACGACTCCAAAGCAACCAATGTTAATTCAACATGGTATGCGTTAGAAAGCTTTCAACATCCATTAATTTGGATAGTTGGTGGTGTTGATAAAGGGAACGACTACCAAATATTAGAACAATTAGTTGCTGATAAAGTAAAAGCTATTGTTTGTTTGGGGAAAGACAATACTAAAATTCATGAAGCTTTTAAGGGAATTGTTGAAAATATTGTGGATGCAGAAAGTGCACAAGAAGCAGTTAATTTAGCTTATCAATTTGGAATTCAAGGAGATACTGTGCTATTATCTCCAGCTTGTGCAAGCTTCGATTTGTTTGATAATTACGAAGATAGAGGTGAACAATTTAAAAAAGCAGTAAGAGCTCTGTAAAATGAAATTGCTAGGTAACATATCTGGACAGCAATTTTACTATTGTGCTATTGATGATTTAATTGATAGATGTTCTCAAGTCGAGAAATGTGCGATAATTATCGATGAAGGTCATTTAGAAAAATTTTTAACCAACGGAATAAGTATTATCGGAGTTTGTGTTAATCAAATAATTATTATTGGTGGAGATGTAAACACAGCATTCCTTCGGTTTAAAGATGAAAATTTGCTTTTACTAGCTGCGAATAGTTTTGAAGAAGCAGCACGTTTTGCAATGTTGGGCTCAGGTTTTTTTCATGATGTTATCTGTATTCCAAAAGAAGATGAAAATACAGCTAGAGAAATCATAAATTCAATTAAGATTTAAGCAGTAATGTCATTTGTTGAAAAGTATATAAAAGGAGATAAGGTAGTATGGGCAGTAGTTTTATTATTGGCTATTTTTTCTGTATTAGCAGTATATAGTTCAATCGTTACGTTAGCATATAAATATAAAGATGGCGATACCTTATATTACCTTATCAAACATTCTTTTATTTTATTTATAGGGTTTTGGTTAATGTTATTGGCGCATCAATTAAATTATAAATATTACTCTAGAATATCTCAAATTGCTTTATTTATTTCAATTCCATTGCTGCTATTAACCTTATGGACAGGAGCTAATATTAATGATGCGAGTAGGTGGTTGGTTATTCCAGTTATTGATCAAACATTTCAAACTTCCGATTTAGCAAAATTGGCGTTAATCATGTATTTAGCCCGACTATTGTATAAAAAACAAGAAAACATCAAAGATTTCAAATCTGCTTTTGTACCAATTATGCTTCCTGTGTTAATAGTTTGCGGATTAATATTACCCGCTAACTTTTCAACCGCATTGATGTTGTTCACTACGTCACTAATTATTATGTTTATAGGTAGAGTTAGCCTGAAATATATCTTTTATTTGATTGCAATTGCAGTTGGTTCATTAATGCTAATGTTATTAATAGCAAAAGCAAACCCCGATTTATTGCCTCGTTTAGGGACTTGGAATAATAGAATAGAATCTTTTATAGAAGGAGACAGTGATAGTAATTATCAAGCAGACCAAGCAAAAATTGCAATTGCAACAGGAGGTTACATTGGCAAAGGACCTGGCAAAAGTACGCAACGAAATTTTTTGCCACATCCATACTCCGACTTTATTTATGCTATTATTATTGAAGAATATGGGCTTGTTGGAGGTTTTTTTGTCATTTTCCTCTACCTAATTTTATTTTATAGGTCGATAAGAATTGCTCAGAAATCGGAAAAATCTTTTGGCACTTTTCTCGTCATTGGCTTGTCGTTTAGTTTGGTGTTTCAGGCAATGATTAATATGGCTGTCGCCGTGAATTTATTTCCTGTCACAGGGCAACCACTACCTTTAGTGAGTATGGGAGGAACATCCATTTGGTTTACTTGTTTAGCAATCGGAATTATTTTAAGTGTAAGTAGAAACACAGAATCAGAAAAATCTACCAACCTAAATGTCGCAGTATAAAATTATCATAAGCGGAGGTGGAACTGGAGGACATATTTTTCCAGCAATTGCTATTGCAAATGCTATAAAGTTAAAATACCCAACTGCTAAAATTCTTTTTGTTGGTGCTTTAGGAAAAATGGAAATGGAAAAAGTTCCTGCTGCTGGTTACGATATTATTGGATTACCCATTATGGGCATTCAAAGAAGATTAACTTTTCAAAATTTTAAAGTTCCTTTTAAAGTGATTGCCAGTTTGTTAAAAGCAAAAAAAATAATTAACGATTTTAAACCAGATGTAGTTGTTGGTGTTGGTGGTTATGCAAGTGGACCATTATTAAAAGTAGCTACTAATAAAGGAATACCCGCTTTATTACAGGAGCAAAATTCTTTTCCTGGAATTACCAATAAAATGTTGGCAAAAAAAGTTCAAAAGATATGTGTAGCTTATGCGAACATGGAGCGATTTTTTCCAAAAGAAAAAATTTTGTTAACAGGAAATCCAGTCCGACAAGACATTAAAAATTTAGAAGCAAAAAGAGCAAGAGGAATTGAACATTTTGGATTAGATTCCTCCAAAAAAATAGTTTTGGTAGTTGGCGGTAGCTTAGGAGCTAGAACAATTAACCAAAGTATAGATGCAGGGTTAGAAGAAATTGTAAAAAATGATATACAATTGGTTTGGCAAACAGGAAATTTATATGTGAACGAAGCCAACGCAGCTGTTGCTAGAGTTAACAATAAAGGAGTGAAAACAATGCCGTTTATCAGTAAAATGGATTATGCTTATTCGGTGGCAGATGTTGTTGTTTCAAGAGCAGGAGCAATGTCAGTTTCTGAGCTAAGTATTGCAGCAAAACCTACCATTTTTGTCCCTTTACCCAGTGCTGCAGAAGATCATCAAACCAAAAATGCGATGGCATTAGTCAATTATAATGCGGCAATAATAGTAAAAGATTTGGAAGCAAAAGAGCAGCTAATTCCAGTTTTAATTAACTTGGTAAAAGATGAACAAGAACAGAAAAAAATAGCCACCAATGTTTCCAAAATGGCATATACTGATGCTGCAAGTATTATTGCCGATGAAGTAATTAAATTGATAAAACGATAATGAACCTTAATAACTTAAATACAATTTACTTTTTAGGTATTGGAGGAATTGGCATGAGCGCACTTGCTCGATATTTTTTAGCTCAAGGATGTACTATTTCGGGATATGATAAAACAAGAACCACGCTAACCGAGCAGTTGGAAAATGAAGGAATTGCTATTCACTATAAGGAAGATATCAATCAAATTCCAGATTCAATAAGAAATTTAGAAGATGGAACATTGGTTGTGTTTACTCCTGCTATTCCGAATGATAACAAAGAATTTCAATTTTTTAAAACAAGTGGAATTCGTTGTTATAAACGATCTGAAATTTTAGGTTTAATTAGTCAAAATTATTTTACCATTGCCATAGCTGGAACTCATGGAAAAACAACCACTTCTTCAATGATAGCACATGTTTTAAATGAGAGTGGTATAGATTGTATTGCTTTTTTAGGTGGAATTAGCATCAATTTTAACTCCAACTTATTGCTCAACAACAAGGCAAAAATTATGGTTGTTGAAGCAGATGAGTATGACCGTTCATTTTTAACGCTCTCGCCGAGTATTGCTGTCGTAACTTCCATTGATGCCGACCATTTGGATATCTATGGTGATAAAGAGCAAATGCGAAAATCGTATCAGGATTTTGTAAATAAACTGGATAGTGATGGTGTATTAATTACCAAACCTGAAATAAAAGGCAAGCTTTCTTTTTCAAAAACGATAACTTATCATATTCAACATTCTGCTGATTTTTATCCTTCAGACATAAAAATAGAAAATGGGAATTATATACTTTCCGTCGACCACCAAATTATTAAACTTGGGTTTCCAGGAATTCACAATGTAGAAAATGCCATTGCTGCTTATGTTGTAGCAAAACAATTAAATCTTGATTCCAGTCAAATAATACAAGCTTTAGCAAGTTACAAAGGAGTGAAAAGAAGATTTGAGACACACATCAAAACCAATAATTTAGTTTACATCGATGATTATGCACATCATCCATCAGAACTTGCCATGTGTATTAAATCTGTTAAAGAACTTTATCCAAGTAAAAAAATTACAGGCATATTTCAACCACATTTATACAGTAGGACCAGAGATTTTGTAGATGGTTTTGCCGAAAGTCTTTCTTTATTGGATGAGTTAATTTTATTGGATATTTATCCCGCCAGAGAACTTCCGATAGCAGGAATTACATCTCAATTAATTGCTGATAAAGCAACGATAGCCAATAAATGTGTGGTGAAAAAAGAACAACTTTTAACTTATTTATCTAGTAAAAAAATTGAAGTATTATTAACTCTTGGTGCTGGAGATATTGATGTTTTTGTGCAACCCATAAAAGAGCTATTAACAAAAACAGTAAAAGGAGAATGAAGAAATTTTTTCAAATAGCAAGTTGGATAATTGTTACTGTTTCAATAATTATTGCACTTGGATTTGTCAACAAATCACAACAGCAAGCCACTTTTACAAATCCAATTATAAACATCGATTACGAAACTGAAAATAGATTTGTTGATGAGAGTGATATTTTAACGCAAGTATTTACAAAAAAAGATACCGGAATTTTATTATTAAACCGTTTTGATGTGAATAGATTGGAAGAAAAATTAGCAAATAACTTTTCAATAAAAAATGTTGAAGTCTATAAAACCATAGATGGAAAATTGATGATCAATGTAAAACAACGACGACCAATAGTCAGAATATTTTCTAATAACGAAAGTTATTACATAGATGAAGGAGGTGTTTTAATGCCGTTATCAACTAAATATACATCAAGAACTTTAATCGTAAATGGCAACCTCAACGAACCCTTTGGAAAAAGATATCAATTTAATTACCAACAGTTAAACGATACTTTGGCGAATAAAACGCTACTCGATGATATTTATAAAATTTCAAAATATATTGATGAATCTGAATTTTGGAGAGCTCAAATTGAACAAATACATGTTAATAAAGAAAATGACTTTGAACTCATACCAAAGGTAGGAAATCATAAAATTGTATTCGGAGGAATAGAAAATTTTGAAGGCAAGTTTAATAAGTTGATGATTTTTTATAAAAAAGGGTTAAGTAAAACAGGATGGAATGAATATTCAACCGTTAACCTAAAGTATAAAAATCAGGTAGTTTGCACAAAAAGGTATAATTAAAATGGAAGCTAAAACAGCATCAGAAATAATAGTAGGATTAGATATTGGAACAACTAAGATTGTAGCCATTGTTGGTCGTAAAAACGAAAATGGTAAATTAGAAATTCTAGGAATGGGTCGTTCAGAATCCATTGGAGTTTCTCGTGGAGTGGTCTCTAACATTGATAAAACAGTTCAATCCATTAAAGATGCTGTAGCAGATGCTGAAACAAAATCTGGGGTAGATATTAAAGTTGTTAATGTTGGTATTGCTGGTCAACATATAAAAAGTTTACAACACCGAGGAATAAAGGTTAGAAATAATACAGAAGATGAGATTAGTCAAAGCGACATCAACGCTTTAATTGAAGACATGTACAAACTGGTGATGTTGCCAGGCGAAGAAATCATACATGTATTACCTCAAGAGTATATCATTGATAATGAACAAGGCATAAAAGACCCAATCGGAATGGCTGGAGTTCGTTTAGAAGCCAATTTTCATATCATTACTGGACAAATTGCTGCCGCTAAAAACATTTACAAATGTGTGCATAAAGCAGGTTTAGAAGTAAATGATTTAATATTAGAACCCTTAGCTTCCTCTGAAGCAGTATTAAGTGCGGAAGAAAAAGAAGCTGGAGTTGCTTTAGTGGATATTGGAGGAGGAACTACAGATATCGCCATTTTTCAAGATGGAATAATTAGACATACTGCAGTAATTCCTTTTGGTGGAAATGCCATCACCGAAGATATAAAAGAAGGTTGTGGAATTATTAAAAACCAAGCAGAGTTATTAAAATTAAAATTTGGTTCAGCGTTAGCCACCGAAAGCAAAGAAAACGAAATTGTTTCTATACCTGGTTTAAGAGGAAGAGATCCTAAAGAAATATCTTTAAAAACATTGGCTCAAATTATTCAAGCCCGAATGGAAGAGATTATAGAAAACATTTATTACGAGATTAAAAACTCTGGCTATGAAAACAAATTGATTTGCGGAATTGTTATCACTGGTGGCGGAGCTCAATTAAAACATATTTCTCAGCTAATAGAATATGTAACTGGTATGGATACTCGAATTGGTTATCCAAACGAACATTTAGCAAAAGGAAATTCAGAAGAAATGACCAGCCCAATGTTTGCAACAGGAGTGGGGTTAGTATTAAAAGGATTTAACAACATGGAAATCAAAACAACAACCGATACTAGCGAAGTTGTTGGGCACTCTAAAAAAAATAAGGGTGGATTTTTTGAGAAAATTATGAAAGTTGGAGAAAAGTTCTTTGATGATAGTGAAACATAGACAATTGAAATAAGAATATAATAAATTAATTAAAACAATATTATGAAATTCGATTTACCAAAAGATCAGGCATCAATAATTAAAGTTTTTGGTGTTGGTGGTGGTGGTAGTAATGCCGTAAACCACATGTACAACCAAGGAATTACAGGAGTAGATTTTGTTATTTGTAATACCGATGCTCAGGCATTAAATCTAAGCCCTGTACCTAACAAAATTCAGTTGGGAACCACATTAACCGAAGGATTAGGTGCTGGAGCAAACCCTGAAGTTGGTAAAAATGCAGCAATCGAAGATATTGAAAACATTAAAGCAATTTTAGAAAAAAATACCAAAATGGTATTTATTACTGCTGGTATGGGTGGTGGAACAGGCTCTGGAGCAGCTCCAATTATTGCAGAAGCAGCACGAGATTTAGGAATTTTAACAGTTGGTATTGTTACCATTCCATTTTCTTTTGAAGGACGTAGAAGAAAACAACAAGCCGATGAGGGATTAGCAGAGTTAAAAAAACATGTTGACACATTGTTGGTTATCAATAACGACAAGTTAAGGATGATGCACGGTAACCTTAAAATGGGTGAGGCATTTTCTAAAGCCGATGATATATTAACCATTGCAGCCAAAGGAATTGCAGAAATTATTACTGTTGCAGGTTATATTAATGTCGATTTTGAAGACGTGAGAACGGTAATGAAAGATGGTGGAACTGCCATAATGGGTTCTGCTGAAGCTGAAGGAGAAAATAGAGCGATAGAAGCTGTTACAAAAGCGTTAGCTTCTCCATTGTTGAATGACAATGAAATAAAAGGAGCCAATTTCATCTTATTAAATGTAACCTCTGGAGTTGATGAAATTACGATGGATGAAATTGATGAAATAACAGATTATATCCAAAATGAAGCTGGTTATACCGCAGAATTAATTTGGGGTAATGGAACAGATTTGTCTTTAGGAAATAAAGTTTCTGTTACGGTGATTGCCACAGGATTTGGAGTAAACAATACCGATAATTTTGAGTTTGGAAAAAAAGTAGAAAAGAAAGTATTTGATTTGAATACCGATGTTCCTATAAATATTACTCAGCTTATTGATGACGGTAGTGTTGAAAAAACTATTTCTGAAATGACCAGCCATGTTGAAGAACCAACTTTAAAACAGCAAGCTGAAGAACAACCAACATTAGATTTTGAAACTCCGACTCAACAAGTCGTGGAAGAAGAAAAAGTAGTTTTTAATCTAAATGAAGATATAGTAGAAGAAGATTTTGTCGCCGAAAATGAAGACTCTACTTGGAATTGGAACAAAGTAAATGTAGCCGAAACAGAAGAAAGTGAGGAGGAAGATGAACTTGTTTTTGATGGAAAAACTTTTGAAGACAATATATCCGAAGAAAAAATTGAGCTAGAAAGCAATACCATAGTTTGGAATTTAAATGAGGATGATTCTACTGAAGAAATTTCAGCAGCCTCATCTGATTTTATCAATGAAATAAAGGATAAAACATCAGAAAAAATGGAACCTGTTTATACCAATAGAATTCCTGATGAAGAACAAATAAAACGTTCGCAAGAAAGAATTAATAAAATTAGAGAGTTGGGCATGAAAATGAAAACTCCATCAGGTATCAATGATTTAGAAAACGAACCAGCTTATAAAAGAAGAAAAATCAACTTAGGAGAAATTCCTCACTCTTCAGAAAACCAAATTTCAAGGTTTACTTTATCTGAAGACAAAGATGGAGTAGCTCGGTTAAATGATGATAATTCTTTTTTACACGATAATGTAGATTAATAGAAAAGGGTAAGTTACAGTTGTTTATTTTTAAAGTCGCTTCTTATTTTAGAAGCGACTTTTTTAATTCCCTCCTAAAAGTTTTAAAAATTCTAAGTTTTTTTAAAAAGAAGAATACTACTTTTGAAACAACAACTAAAAAACCAAGAAATGAGTTTAACAGAACAAATCAATAACGACATCAAAAAGGCAATGCTTGCCCGAGAAAAAGAAAAATTAGAAGCGTTAAGAGCTGTAAAAGCAGCTTTATTAATTGAGGCTACTAAAGATAGTAGTGGTGAAATTTCGGATGCAGTAGGAATGGATATTATTCAAAAATTAGTGAAACAACGAAAAGATGCTTCTACAATTTACAAAGAACAAGGAAGAGAAGATTTAGCAAAAGTAGAAGATTTTCAAATAGATATATTAAACATTTATTTACCTGCTCAACTAAGTGAAGCGGAAGTAAGAAAAGTGGTACAAGAAGTTATTGCTCAAGTTGGAGCAACTGGTGCTCAAGATATGGGAAAAGTAATGGGATCTGTAATGGGCAAATTAAAAGGAATGGCAGATGGTAAATTAATTTCTGCTTTGGTAAAAGAAGAGCTTTCAAAATAAATTAAACCTTAAATCGTCATCGAAAAAATACGAGTTTTTGGTTGGTTTCTGATTAATCGTAAATCAAAAGCCATACACACATTCCGAACAAAAGGACGTGCTTTTTCTGGAAGTGTTAATCCATTTTTATGAAATACAACTAAACCATCTTGTTCCATTTCTCTGAGCCGCTCAATGCACTCATTTATTTCAGGAAACTTTAGTTCAGCTGCTTCCCACGAAGTTTCAAAATTGCACATGATATTTAAAATGTGCTTTCTAATAATTAAATCTTCTTTGCTCAGTAAATGCCCTTTAACGATGGGAATAACACCTTTATTGACCAAAGCTGTATATTCTTCAATCGTTTTTTCATTTTGAGCAAAACTATGCCACGAATCGCTAATGGAACTCATGCCTAAACCAATCATTAATTGAGTTTTGCTGGCAGTGTAGCCCATAAAATTTCGATGTAATTTTTTAGCTGCAATGGCTTTAAACATCGAATCGGTTGTTAGTGCAAAATGATCCATTCCTATTTCTACGTATCCCAATTCGCCTAACATTTTTTTGCCTGTTTCATACAATTCACGCTTTTCTTCGGCACTCGGCAAATCATTTTCGTCAAACCCCCTTTGTCCAACTCCTTTAATCCATGGCACATGAGCATAACTGTAAAATGCAATTCGATCGGGTTTTAGTTGTTTGGTTTTTTGTATGGTATCAATAATGCTGGTTTTGGTTTGGTGTGGCAAGCCAAAAACTAAATCCTGACTTACTGAGGTATAACCAATTTCTCTACTCCAATCGGTCACTTTTTTTACGATTTCAAAAGGTTGAATTCGGTTGATGGTTTGTTGCACTTTAGGGTCGTAATCTTGCACACCAAAACTATTTCTTCTAAAACCTAAGTCATATAAAGTTTGTAAATGTTCTTTAGTGGTATTGTTGGGATGAGCTTCAAAACTAAATTCATAATCTTCAGCAATTATCGCTTTGGAAAGTATTCCTTTTATCAGTTTTTCTAAATTTTTTGGACTAAAAAAAGTAGGAGTTCCACCGCCCAAATGTATTTCTTTGATATTTGGTTTTTCAGCAAACAAATCACAGTACAACTCCCATTCTTTTAAAACAGTTTCAATATAGGGTTGCTCTACATTATGTTGTAGGGTAATTCTTTTGTGACAACCACAAAAAGTGCACAAACTTTCGCAATAGGGTAAATGAATGTAAAGGCTAATTCCTTCGGTTGAATTGCTTTCGTTAAAAGCTTTTTTTGCAGTACTTAACCAATCGTTGTAGGCTATTCCTTTTTCGTCCCAAAAAGGAACTGTTGGGTAACTGGTATATCTAGGACCAGCAATATTGTATTTTTGGAGGAGAGAACTATTCATTTATCTAATTCTATTTTTAAAATAGAAACCTAATACAAACGCAACGCATCCAGATTTAGTGTCGTTAATGATGTCGTAAGATACCATTAATTTTTTTTGAGGAAACTCTAGTGTTACTTCATACGTGTCATCTTTTGTTTTTTCGGCAGTTTCCGAGCTAAAAACTAACTCATATTTATTGACACCTCTTTTATTTCCGATGTCGTGTAAATTAATAACAACACCTTCTGGCATTTTAGAAACATCAAAAACTAATTTATAAACTACTCCTTTAAAAAGGTCAATTTGATATTCTTCTTTAACGATGTTATCCGAAGTTTTTATTTCCGAAATTCTAGCGTTATCATATTCCGCAGCACCCAATAATTGATAAATTCTTTTATTGCTTAATCGTTCACATTGTGCGGAAGCGATAGATGAACCCAACATCAAGAAAAATAAAAACAATATGGAAGTATTTTTAATAACCATTTTATTTGCTAGTGTTGATTAACATTTTTTCTCCAATCATTTTGCCAAATTCTCTCATTTCGTTGGCAATTTCCGAATCGTTGGTAGCCCGTTCATAAGTGTCAGACATAGTTATCAACGACTGAAAAAAGAAATGTTTCATTTCTGTTAATAGCATGTCTTTTGTCCACAAATCAAAACGTAAAGTATTGTTTTCTGTAGCGTCCCACAAGCTAATAATCATTGCTTTTGCCTCTTTTAATCCTTCAACTCCAGCATCAGTAGCATCCCATTCTATTTTTTCAGGAATATGGTTTTCGTCGAGTGTTACTTTAAAATTTATTTCAGATTTGTTTTTCATTTGTTGTAAAGTTAGAAGTTTATACGTTTAGAAAATAATTAATTTTTCATTACTAACCAGTCTATGATTTAGCATTTGGTTTAAGAGCAGACCATATTTTATATAAAACCACATAGGAACATAGCTTTTTTATTGTTTAGGTAAATTACTGAAATACTCATTTACAAGAGTTTTTTGTCCCTCATGGAAGATATTGTTACAATTAAAGTTGATTAAAATACCTTTTGGTGCTTTTAATAGTTTCATATAGTTCAGAAGCTGTGCTTCATGAATGGTAGAAAATTCATAAATAGCTTTAAGTTCAACAATTAGAGAGTTTTCTATATAAAAATCACATCTAAAATCAATAGCTAATTTTTTATTTCGATAGATAACAGGGATTTTTAACTCTGATAAAAAATTTATTTTTCTATGTATCAACTCTTCTTTTAAACACGCATGATAAACGCTTTCCAACAATCCACGTCCCATTGTTTTGTGTACTTCAATAGAAGCTCCAATTACTTCATAAGTTAAATCATCAAGATATTTTTGTGTCAAAGCCAAATCCTATGTGTCTATGTGGTTGAAAAGTTATTGAAGTAATTCTATTTTGTGAGATTTTCCATTTTTAGAACTCTCCATAATTATTTTTAGCTATGGTTTATACTTTGAATCATTTAGTATTTTTTGAGCATCATTTTCTTTCATTAGCTGCTCCAAGGTGATGGATGGATTTTTTTTCATGTATGCTTTCACAATTTGCCAGCCAACCCAATGTCCAACTCTTCCTGGACTACCTTCTGGAAACCCTTGAATAAAAGGAGATTCGCCCATGTATTTCATTATTTCAGGAGTTTCTTTTACGTACAATAAATTATTATCAATCAAATAAAACCAAATTGGTTGTTCATTTTCTTCACACCATTTCAGTTGTGCTTCAGTGTAACTAATTTTTGTGGTACTTGGCTCATCAGGCATTAATGCATCTAATAAATACAGCAGTTTCCCTTGATGAATCATTTCTGTTAATAGGTTGGCATTGCTTTCTTTCAATTCAAATTCTGTAGCTATCCAGCCTAAAATTGCTCCTGTCGCCAAACTCTCTTTGTTCATAAAAGAGGTTTTATAATTGGGAAGACCAAGTTGAGCATAAGCGGCATAGCTGCTGCCTAAAAACATATCTAACCCTATTCCCAAATAGGTTTTATTGTCGGTAGTAATGGCATAGTTAAATCCAGAAATAAAGGTAATTATTTCGGGAATAGGTTTATTAGGAAAATAAAAGTGGTAGTGCTTAAACGCATTTTCTAATTGAATTTGATAAGGAGAAAAATCGGTGTAAATTTTAGCTACATCCGTTTTAATTTCTTTAATGTACGAATCGGTCACAAAAGAATTAAGTTGAAAATTGATGTTAGGATTCTCAACCGAACCAATGTTAATCACACTTTCGGTATAATCATTAAAAAACAATTGGTATTTTTTATTTAAACCTTCCACATTAGTTGGTGTTACAGCAGTTTTATATGCAAATAAATCTTGGTCGAAACGTTTTACTTTTAAGTCAATTTTTACAGTAGAAACATCCACCTCTAATGGATTGTTTTCGCACGAAAGCAGCAAAGTACAAAGCACTAAAAATATAAAAACTTGATGTGTTGAAAAATTGACTTTCATTAACAGTTTTCAGGTTTATTTATGTTTAAATTTGTATTGATTTATAAAAAATGCTACTAAAAACAAAAGTACTCACTTTAATACTATTTGGCTTATTATTTTTAAACCTTTCTGCACAGGAAGATAATTTTAGTAATGACCCTATAGCTACATTGCCTGATAATAACCAAAAATATAGGTTCGGATTACAATTTAATCCTAATACCTCTTGGCTAAAAGTGAATACGTCAGATTACAGTGCTATCGGTAATAAATTTGGATTTAGTTATGGGTTGTCCTTTGAATACTTTATGACAAAGAATTATCTTTTTTCTTCTGGGTTAACTGTTTTTAATACCAAAGCCAAGTTAGTTCATCACCTCATTAATATGCCATCAATAGAGTTTATAGAAGAGTTTGAGTTGAAATATGTTGAGGTGCCCATTTTTCTTAAACTAAGAACTAATGAAATTGGTTATTTGACTTATTATGGTCAATTTGGATTTATGGCAGGATTCAAATTTAGAGATAACTCAACTACTGAATATCATGATACTTCTTCCTCTGGATTTAACATTACACCAACATTAGAGCCTTCTGATGTAAATGAATTTAACTTTTTTAACTTATCTTTGGTGATAGGTGGAGGAATAGAATACAACATTTCTGGAAATACAACTTTAATGTTAGGGGTAACTTTTAATAATGGATTTATTGATCAAATTGATAAAGAGACCAGTGCCAATTTAAATTACTTTGCGCTAAACTTTGGAATTTATTTTTAATCAGCTATGAACGCTAAAAATGTAAAAAATCACATCGTCAACTGGTTGTTAGCTTATGCAAAACAAGCTGGCATCAAAGGATTTGTTATTGGAATTTCCGGAGGTATAGATTCTGCTGTTACTTCAACTTTAGCCGCAGAAACCGGTTTGCCTTTATTGTGTGTAGAAATGCCAATTTATCAAGAAGATAAACAAGCTGAAAGAGCATCAAAACACATTTCATTTTTAAAGAAAAATTATCCAAACGTTCGTTCTGAAGAAATAGAATTAACCAATATTTACGATTCTTTTTTAGCAGCTTTACCTATTGTTAAAGATGATGAAAGATGGCACATGAGCCTAGTAAATACAAGAGCTCGCTTACGAATGACGACATTGTATTATTTTTCTGCACTTAATAATTTTTTGGTGTTAGGTACTGGAAATAAGGTGGAAGATTTTGGTGTAGGATTTTTTACCAAATATGGCGATGGTGGAGTGGATTTAAGTCCAATTGCCGACTTGGTAAAATCGGAAGTTTATGAATTAGGAAAAGAACTGAACATCATCACTGAAATTATGGAAGCTCCACCAACAGATGGACTTTGGGGTGACGACAGAACAGACGAAGACCAAATTGGTGCATCTTACCCTGAACTTGAATGGGCAATGGATATTTTGGCAAAAGGAATTATTGATTTTAACACTTTTACCGAAAGACAAAAGGAAGTGTTAGCTATTTATACTCGAATGAATAGAGCCAATCAGCATAAAATGAAACCCATACCAACTTGTATAATTCCAAGTGAGTTAAAATAATACTAATCGACAATTATTAATTTATCAGTTGTAATAATTTTATTATTTTGAGTTAGTAGAATAAAATAAATGCCATTGGATAAATGGTCTCTGCTTAATTTTATCTGGTTGCCCGAAATATTTTTAATGGTAATAATTTTTTCCCCTAATAAATTATATAATGATAAGGTTGCATCAGTTAAAGATGCATTTGTTTTTATTATTGTTTCTTCCGAAAACGGGTTAGGGTAAATAATTGTTTCATCAGTTGCACCAGCTTCGGCTGTTGCTGTACTTAAACACGATATACCAGTTGTTTGTATGGGCGATTCAAATTGATTAAGACCAGTTCCATTGCCAAGCTGACCATTTCCATTTAATCCCCAACTCCATAATGTACCTGTGCTTTTAAGTGCAATAGAGTGTTCTCCTCCTACAGTAATTTTAATAACATCAGTAATGGGTACTTGAAGTGGAGTATTGCTGTTATTGGTGTTTCCATTACCTAATTGTCCATAAGAATTGATGCCCCAAGTCCAAACGGTACTATCATTTTTAAGTGCCATTCCGTGAAGTCTTCCAGATGCAATAGCATTAATTCCACTTAAATTTATAACTTGAACAAAAGTAGTTGACCAATTATTGGTTCCATCACCCAATTGCCCAAATGCATTTAATCCACTTGCCCAAATGGTGCCATCATTTTTTAAAGCATAGGAATGTCCATCGCCACCAGCCACTGATTTAACATTTGCTAAACTAGCTACCTGAAGGGGAACATTGCTATCAATTAAAGTTCCATCACCTAATTGTCCATTCCCATTCCAGCCCCAAATCCAGACGGTACCATCACTTTTCACTGCTAAGCTATGGTGCCTTCCTTTTCCAATGGCACGAATACCAGAAAGTCCAACTACTTGAACAGGCACATTACTATCCGTGTTACTTCCATCACCCAATTGTCCATAGCCATTATTTCCCCAAGTCCAAACAGTACTATCGTTTTTTAAAGCGATGGAATGTTCCCATCCTGCAGCAATAGCAATAGCGTTGGTTAAAGAATTTACTTGAACGGGAATATTACTATCGGTATTGGTTCCATCGCCAAGCTGTCCAAAAATGTTACCTCCAGAAGCCCAAACTGTTCCATCATTTTTTAAAAAAAGAGAAAAGTTAGAACCTCCATCTAAAGAAATAACATTGGTTAGCAGTGGTGCTGAAATTGGAAGATAACTGTCGGTGTTGGTTCCATTACCAAACTGACCGTACAAATTAAATCCCCAAACCTGAACTTGATAATCGCATACAACCAATGTATGGGATGCTCCTGCTGCAATCGATTGTGCTAAGGTTATAGTAGGCAGCATACCATTTGCAACTGTGCAAAGAAGTATCAATAAGTAGTGTTTTGTTTTCATAGGAGTATTTATTTTAGTTTAATTTTGTTTTAGCAGAAATTGAATAGTCTAAAAACTAAATCTTTACACACATCACCAACACATCATCAATTTGTTCGTTCTCGCCTCTCCAGTTAGCTAATTCGGTCGTTAATAATTCCTTTTGAACAGCAGGAGAATGTTGATGAATGTTCATAAAAGTTTCTTTTAGTTGTTTAGTCATAAATTTTTTGGATTTAGCTCCTCCAAATTGATCGGGAAAACCATCAGAAAATAGGTAATAAACATCATCATTTAAAAACTTAAATTTATGTAATTCATAATCAAAATCTATTGGTGCACTTCCGCCTATTGGCTGGCGACTTCCTTTTAATTCAAATAATTCATTGTTTCTAATGTATAACAATGGACGAAAAGCTCCCGCATAAGAAATTATTTTTTTATCTAAATCAAAACAAGAGATTGCAATGTCCATCCCATCTTTACTCTCACTACCTTCATCATCTTGTTTTAATACTTTTTTAATGGCAATATTTAATTCTTTTAAAATTTTATCGGGGCTGGTAATTTTATTTTCTAAAATAATATGATTGAGATTGTTAACTCCCATCATGCTCATAAATGCTCCTGGAACTCCGTGTCCGGTACAGTCGGCTACTGCCAAAATGATTTTGTTACCCACTTTTTCAAACCAATAAAAATCGCCACTCACTACATCTTTTGGTAAATATAAAATGGAAATACGCTCGTTAAATTCTGCTAAGTTGATTGATTTTGGCAAAATGGCTTCTTGTATTTTTTTAGCATAATTAATACTATCTTTTATTTCAACTAAAGCAGTTTGGAGTTGATTGCTTTTTAGTTCAATAACATTACTTTTCTCTTGAATTTCCTTTTTTTGGTTCGTTAGTTCAGCATTTTGGTTAGATATTAATTGATTGGCTTTTGTTTTTTGTTTGGAGGCTCTAATTGCAAGGAAAATAATGAGAAGCATTAAAAATGCTAACACAATCAAAAAATAAGTGAAATTTCGTTGTTGAGTTATCTTATGTTGCTGAAGTTCGTTTTTAGAATTAAGCGTCAATATTTCTCCTTCTTTTAACTCCGAATCGTACTTAGCTTGCATTTCCATAATAATCTCTTTTGATTCTTCAGTGGATAAAGAATCTTTAATAGAGATGTACTCACGAGCATAATCAAAAGCATTTTTATAATCATTCCTATAAAAGTAAATGTGAAAAAGATTATAATAAACATCGGGATACATTTGAGTATATTTTAACTCTTGGGCTACCTTTAGAGCATCCAAAGACATTTCTAAGGCTTTATCATAATTTTTTAAACTGGCATAAGTTGAACTTATATTATTGAGTGTTAAAACAAGGTTTCTTCTATCGGTGGTCAATGAATCGTATCTTAAACTTTCTAAATGATATGCTAACGATTTCTCATATTCCTTATTATCACTATAAACTTACAAATTTAAGTATATTTCGAGAAATTCATCCTCTGACAAAGTGATCAAAAATTTTTCTTCAGAGTCCCATCTAGGATTTTAACCTGGTTAGGTGGATGTTTTAACTATTTACGTTG
>CAYHWX010000025.1:26956-38649 GCA_964360245.1 uncultured Vicingus sp. | reverse complement strand
AGTACATTAGATAGAGATGCTTGATTAAAATACAAAGTACTTTCATTTATTTATGATGATGAAAAAAAAGAAGGAAAAATATTAGAAGGAGTTCACATTGAAGGATTTAATAAATTAGATGAGTTATTAAGCAAAAATGATGTCGCACAATTAATCATATCCGTTCAAAAACTTTCTCCAGAACGTAAAAAAAGATTGGTTGACAGTTGTTTAAATTACAATACCAAGGTATTAAATGTTCCACCAGTAACTGACTGGATAAACGGTGAATTGAGTTTTAAGCAAATTAAAAAAATTCAGATTGAAGAATTATTGGAACGTGACCCAATATCACTAAATATTGATAACATAAAAAATCAACTCACCAACAAAACCATTTTAGTAACTGGTGCTGCTGGAAGCATTGGCAGTGAAATTGTTCGACAAATTATCCAATTTCATCCAAAAAAAATAATTCTTTTAGACCAAGCAGAATCTCCGCTGTATGACATGGAAATGGAGTTGAAAGACGAGTTTGATAGCTTTTCTTACGAAATAATTATAGGTGATATTAGAAATGTGGAACGGATGGAAAATGTTTTTAAAACTTTTTCACCCCAACTTGTTTTTCATGCAGCTGCCTACAAACATGTTCCTATGATGGAAAATAACCCATCGGAATCGATTTTGACCAATGTTTTTGGAACAAAGAACTGTGCAGATTTAGCAGTAAAATATAAGGTAGAAAAATTTGTAATGATTTCTACCGATAAGGCTGTTAACCCTACTAATGTGATGGGTGCTAGCAAAAGAATTGCTGAAATTTATACACAATCACTTGGAAAAACTGTGCTAACAAAATTTATTACCACTCGATTTGGAAACGTATTAGGATCAAATGGTTCGGTAATTCCTAGATTTCGTCAACAAATTGAGAATGGTGGACCAGTAACTATCACTCATGCTGACATCACTCGTTTTTTTATGACGATACCCGAAGCTTGTCAATTAGTTTTAGAAGCTGGAACAAGCGGAAATGGGGGTGAAATATTTATTTTTGATATGGGCGAATCTGTTAAGATTCTTGACCTTGCAAAAAAAATGATAAAACTTTCTGGTTTAACGTTAGATAAAGATATTAAAATCATTTATACGGGATTAAGACCAGGAGAAAAACTTTACGAAGAACTTTTAGCCAACGAAGAGAATACGTTGCCAACTCATCATCAACAAATTATGATTGCTAAAGTTAAGGAGTATGATTTTGAATTTATCAATACTAAAATTCAAGAATTAATTGATTGTTTTGATAAACAAGATAACAAACTCATTGTTAAACAAATGAAGCTGTTGGTTCCCGAATTTAAAAGTAACAATTCCATCTACGAAGAGTTAGATTAAAGAAGAGTTCTAAAAATTAACATTTTACTTCCCCTCTATTAAGAGGGGAGAGGGGTGTGTAATCTAAAAACACTATTTTTAGAACTCCACTAAAGTAGATTGCTTATTTTAATTGTCTATTAACCTCAAAATCATATTCTTTTTTAATGTACTTGCATATTTATTTCTACATTTGTTTTTCTTAAAAAAATATACAAAATGGAAGATGTACTAAATTTAAAAGATATTTATCTTAAACAAAAACACGTTGAATTAGGAGCTAAAATGGTTTCTTTTGCTGGCTTTAATATGCCTGTACAATATACAGGTTTAATTGATGAACACTTAAACGTGAGAAACAATGTTGGTGTGTTTGATGTATCACATATGGGCGAATTTATGGTAAGAGGAGATGGCTCTTTAGAATTAATTCAACGAATTACTTCCAACGATGCCTCAGTTTTAACTATTGGAAAAGTACAATATTCTTGTTTTCCTAACAATGAAGGAGGAATTGTTGACGACCTTTTGGTTTATATGTTAGGTAAGAATGAATATATGCTAGTTGTTAACGGTGCAAACCTTGATAAAGATTGGAATTGGTTAGTAATGCACAATACTACCAACGTTGATATTGAAGATATATCTAATAAAATCTCTTTATTAGCTGTTCAAGGACCGAATGCACAGAAAATGCTACAACCATTAACCAACATGGATTTAGATATGGTTTATTACACAGTTCAAAGAGGAACTTTCGCAGGAATAGAAAATGTTATTGTTTCTTCAACTGGTTATACTGGTGCAGGTGGTTTTGAGGTTTATTTTGAAAATAAAGACGCTTTAACCATTTGGAATGCAATTCAAGAAGCTGGTAAAAAAGTGAATATGAAAATGGCTGGATTAGCTTGTAGAGATACTTTAAGATTAGAAATGGGATATTGCCTTTATGGCAACGATATTAACGATACCACTTCTCCAATTGAAGCTGGTTTAGGGTGGATTACTAAATTTACCAAAGATTTTGTGAATTCAGATAATTTAAAAAAGCAAAAAGAACAAGGCGTTTCTAGAAAATTAGTTGGTTTCGAATTAATTGATAGAGGTATTCCTCGTCACTATTACCAAATTGTTGATGCGAATGGCAATCAAATTGGTGAAGTAACATCAGGAACTCAATCCCCATCATTAAACAAAGCAATTGGAATGGGATATGTAAAAACTGAATTTTCAAAAATTGGTTCAGAAATCTATATATTGATTCGTGATAAAAAAATTAAAGCAAAAGTGGTAAGTATGCCTTTTTATAAGGCGTAAAAAGTGTTCCTTGTTTAGAGTTTAAAGTTCAAGGTTGTTTTTCGTAACTCTAAACTGGTAACTTTAAAACAGATTAAATGGCTGAAGAATCATCAGGAAATACCAATAAAGTTGAAGTTGTATTTTCTCCAGCACTTTTTCCAGTATATTTTGATAATGATGATTGCACCGTTGTTGTTATTGATATTTTTAGAGCAACATCAGCCATTTGTGCTGCTTTCGAGAGTGGTATCAAAAGTTTAATTACAGTTGCTACTTTAGAAGAAGCTAATCAGTACAAACAAAAAGGTTATCTTGTAGGAGCCGAAAGAAATGCTGAAATTGTTGAAGGTTTTGATTTTGGAAATTCTCCACTTACTTTTAAAGATGGAAAATATAAAGATAAAACAATAGTTTTAACAACAACTAATGGCACAAAAGCAATTGAAATGGCAAAAAATGCGAATAGGGTTGTTGTTGGAGCTTTTACCAACTTTACTGCATTGTGTAATTTTGTCGAAAAAGAAGATAAAGATGTTTTATTGCTCTGTGCCGGATGGAAAGACCGATTTAATTTAGAAGATACGTTATTTGCTGGTGCAGTTGCCGAACGAGTTTCTCAAAATTTAAGATTTACCAGATTGTCTGATTCAAGCATTGCTGCTATTAATATTTATAATACTGCAAAAGATAATATCTATCGTTTTCTTGGAGAATCTTCACACCGGAAAAGATTAAGTAGATTAAATATGGAAGAAGACATTATTTATTGTTTAACTTTAGATAAAACTGACATTGTTCCTGTTTTAAAAGAAAATGCTTTTGTAAATAATAAAACCTACTAAGTTGAAATTTTTTTATAAATATATGATGAGCCTAATTTTTTTAGGCTTTGCTATATCTTTTTTTCAAGAATGGAGTTATTCGTGGGGATTTTTTGGGCATAAAAAGATTAATCGAATGGCAGTGTTTACCTTGCCTCCAGAAATGATAAAATTTTATAAAAAAAACATCGAATACATTACCGAACACGCCGTAGATCCTGATAAAAGAAGATATTCAACCGAAGGCGAAGCACCAAGACACTACATCGATATTGACCATTATGCACAAAATGGAAGTAATCCTTTTGAGGTTGTTCCAAAAAAGTGGAACGATGCAGTAGAAAAATTTTCTAACGATACTTTGCAAGCTTATGGTATTGTGCCATGGCATGTTAACTTAATGGTAATCAAATTAACTAAAGCTTTTGAGGAAAAAAATGTAGATCAAATTTTAAGAATATCAGCAGATTTAGGTCATTATATTGGTGATTCTCATGTTCCTTTGCATTGTACCGAAAATTATAACGGTCAATTAACAGGACAAAGAGGAATACACGGTTTTTGGGAATCGAGATTACCCGAATTAAAATCGAAAGATTACAGTTATTTTGTTGGCAGGGCAGTTTATGTAGAAGATATTTTAGAGGATGAATGGAAAACAGTTAATCAAAGCTTTTCGGCAAAAGACTCTGTATTGGACATAGAAAAGGAGTTAAGTTTAGCGTTTCCTCCCGACCAAAAATATACCTTCGAAAATAGAGGTGCTTCTTTAATGAAAACCTACTCAGAGGAGTATTCAACAAAATACCATGACATGCTTAATGGAATGGTAGAAAGGAGATTAACTCAATCAATAATTAAAGTGGGTAGTTATTGGTACACCGCATGGATTAACGCTGGCCAGCCCAATTTAGATGAATTGCTAGAAAAAACTCCTTCCCAAAAATTATTAGAAGAAGACTTGATTTTAGATAAAGACTACAAGTCCAACAAAATAAAAGGTCGAGAACATCAGGACTAAAATAAACTAATTAATCTTCACTTCTTTTAAGGTTAATAAATTAACAGGATTAATACCTAAATCAACTACATTTTTTCGAATTAATCGTACTACTTCGTCATAATACAAAGGAACAACGGGAGCTTCTTCAATTATTATTTTGTCCATTTCTTGGTAGTAATGATATCGTATAGAATCAATGGGTTCGGCTTGCGATTTTTCATAAAGCTTGTCAAACTCAAAGTTTTTAAAATGAGTATAATTAGGTCCGTGAGGCGTAAAGTTTTTGCTATAAAACAAAGCCATGTAATTTTCAGCATCAGGGTAATCTGCCATCCATGATTTCCGAAAGAAATTAAGTTTTGAACGTGCCACTAATTCACCATGAGTAAATGCAGGATTCAAATCGATTTTTATTTTAAAACCAATTTCGTTGAGTTGGTGTTGAATGTATTCGCATAAATCAACATATTCACTGGTGGTGTAAAGGGTTATTTCTGGCAATCCTTCACCATTAGGAAAACCAGCAGCATACAATAAATCTTTTGCTTTTCCAGGATTATAATCATACCCTTTTACAATAGTTTCGTCAAACGAAGGCAAACCTTTTGGGATAAAACCTGCAGTTGCAGGAGTTCCAATGTTTTTTCTTAAGAAAGACATCATGTTTTTTCTGTCAAAACCATAATTAATCGCTTGTCGTACCATTTTTTTTCTGAGTGGACTTTTTGCAACAATTGCTAAATCCTCGTCCATTAAAATTCCTAAATATTCAATATTTAATTGAGGGTTGGTAAGTAAATTAAATTTATCTTTTTGTTCAGCAACCAATTTACCGTCATTAGTAAAAAT
This sequence comes from uncultured Vicingus sp., assembly GCA_964360245.1. GTDB lineage: Bacteria > Bacteroidota > Bacteroidia > Flavobacteriales_E > Vicingaceae. The sequence continues at coordinate 33,318 of CAYHWX010000025.1, read as the reverse complement.
CTCACCTTTCAGGTCTCCATCAGGTCCATTTACGAAATCCAATTCATTATTTAAAAATTTAAGAAATTCTATTTCTTTATCCTTGATAAAGGTGATGGAAACCCCATCAATATATGGCAGTTGTTTACCTTGTTGGTCTTTTTCAAAATAGTTTTCATTCTTAACAAATACCATTTTGTTTCCTTCATCCCACATTTTAAATTGAAAAGGACCCGTGCCGATAGGATTGTTTCTATAATCATTTTTGTAATACTCAATAATTTCTTGAGGAACAACAGAGCAATATTGCATGGTTAAAATTCCCATAAAAGGAGGAAAAGGTTTCTCTAAGTAAATCGTAAAAGTACTGTCATTAATTGCTTCGAAAGCTTTAAAATTATGTTCTTCTGTAAAATCGATGTTATTGAATATCCAAGCACCTGGTGAGGCAATTTTAGCATCAATAATACGGTTAAAACTATATTCAAAATCTTTGGCAACAACTTTTCTTCCTTTACCATTTTTAAAAAGCTGATGGTCATGAAAATAAACATCATTTCGAAGGTGAAAAGTATAGGTTTTTCCATCTTCAGAAATTTCCCATTGATAGGCGATACTGGGTTGTATTTTTAAACTGTCATTCATTTGTACCAGTCCATTGTACAAATGATTGCAAGCCCAAATTGTTTCTCTATTTCGGCTAAAAGCAGGGTCTAAAGAGGTAATTCCTTCCGACTCATTGTATCTAAAAACTTTTTTATCTGAAGTATTATTTGAGTTTTCATCTCCTCCGCAAGAGCAAAGAAAAACAGATGAAATAAAAATAAATAGGATAGCAAATTTATTTATCATAGCACAATGGTATTAGAAGTTGTAATGATAAGGAAAGGTTGCAAGTCTTCTACCTCGAAGATTTTGTTCTTTTCAACACAGTTCTGTTAAACAAGAGCAATGCTTTTTGGCTTATTATTTTTTTGGTTTTACCGAATTTAAGGGAAACTTACACATTTCCATTGTCAATAAGCTGCGGCAAAAGAAGTAAGAATTCCCCACCATTTTGCTTTGCCTTCATTTTTTCCAAGTCTAACAATTATTAGGTTTTTTGAAGGGTTTACATAAATGAATTGCCCTAATATACCCTGTGCCATAAAATCGCCATTGGTTGAAGGTAACCACCATTGGTATTGATAGTACTGAACACTTCCGTCTGTTTTGTCAAGTTTAGTAGATTCTTCAACCCATTTTTGGGAAACAATTTGTTTCCCATTCCAATTTCCTTTGTTTAGGTATAATCGCCCAATTTTAGCAAAGTCTCTTGCTCTTGCGTTTATGCAACAAAATGTTTTTTCTAATCCATTCTTTTTTCTATCAATACTCCAAGATGCGTCATATTCCATTTCAAGCGGAGTCCACAACTTGTCTTGTAAATATTGGGTTATTGTTTTTCCTTTTAATGAACGTTCTAAGATTAAACCCAGTAATTGTGAATTACCACTAACATATTCGAACTGTTTGCCTGGTTCAGCTTTTATTTTCATTTTTCCAATTTCTTTTCTCAAGTTAAGACCATAGTAAAATGAGGCAGCATCCCCAAAGGGATTGACGTAACTTTCATTAAATTTTATTCCTGAGGTCATTTGTAAAAGGTGTTTGATAGTCACTTTTTCGAAACCGTTCTTTTTTAGTTCAGGTATATAATTGGTAATGGGTTCTTCAACAGATTTTATTAATCCTTCATCAATGGCACAACCTATTAATATGGAGGTTACTGACTTTGCCATAGAAAAAGATGGCACGATACGCTCTTGGTTATAGCCCTTAAAATACTTTTCATATTGTATGGTATCATTTTTAATAATTAAAAAAGCTACGGTATTATTATCTTCAAGAAATTTGTCAAATGGAATATTATTCTTGTTTTGGTAATTAATCGTTTTTGGAAATTTTCCTTGCTCGGTTGTATAAAAATTAAATTTTAAAGAATCAGCATGTAATGGTCGAGATTGAAATTTTTTATAATCTTTTATATCTGCAAAATTGTAAAACACAAAACGCCCTACTTGGCACGAATTCATTAGAAGTGAAGTCATCATGATAATAACTAAAATTGTCCAAACGGGTCTATTTAATTTAGTCATAAGTTTAATGCTGTTTATATTTTGTTGTCCTATGCTTGCAATTTTTTGAAACTGCAAAAAATAAAACTCTGAATGGTATTGAATGGTGTTTTATGATTAATAGTGATGCACTTAATTTTTTCGAAAAACTTTTTCAATCTATCTGTCATTGTTGTTTCGGAATATTGCTTGATTTCAATTCCACTGCATTTTTTCGGACCTTGTTCCGAAAATGTACCAATTACTAAAACTCCTTCCGGAGTAATACTTTGGCGAATAGTATTGATGTAATTATTTATTTCTTTGTCGTCTGTCAAAAAATGAAACGCTGCTCTATCATGCCAGAAGTCATACTGTTCGGTCGGTTTAAAACTAGCAGCGTCCGCAACAATCCATTTAACTTCTTTTGCTTTGTCGCCAAGTCTTTGCTTTGCTCTATTTAATGATGCACCCGAAATGTCGAGTACCGTAATGTCTTTGTAACCCAAGTTTAGCAAGTTGTCCACCAAAAAACTATCTCCACCACCAACATCAATAATTTTAGCGGTTGTAGAAATGCCAAACTGTTTTAAAAAGTCAAGTGAAGTTGTTGGAGTTGGCTGATACCAGCTTGTATCTTTCAATTCTTTTGTAGAATAAATGTTATCCCAGTGTTTTTTACGATCAAAATTTTCCATTTTACTTTTGTATTTATTTGCAATACAGTGGTTACACTTATTAGTTGAATCTAACAATGATTAAAATTATTCCAAGTACTCGCGACTTTTTTTTCGAGAATAAATGTAGTTAAAATTTTAATTGGTTTCTTTTTTTTATTTTTTTGAGAGTAGTGTAATGACTGCTGCTGATATAACCTGTAGTGGGTACTCAGGTAGTTCATTCTAATACGTTTGAATAGTTACCTACCCAATTAAATAAATTGTGCCGATGTGTGAATTGCATAACTTATTTTAAAAGATGTGTAATACTCGTCCACTTAAAGGTATTGATATTTGCTTTATAACTATTATTAAATAAACCGATATGAAAACTATTTTATTAATTGAAAACAAACCTGATATTCTTGAGAACTTGACAGAAGCATTTGAAATGGAAGGATATAAAATTCTTGCAGCTAATGATGGAATTAAAGGAGTCGAACTTGCGAGAGAATTCGTACCTGATTTGATTATATCAGCAATTCTAATAGGTAACATGAGTGGTTATGAGGTTTTACGTTTACTATTAGAGACACGCAAAACATCAATGATTCCATTTATTTTTAGCACTACACAAGCTGCAAAAAGTGATAAAATGTTAGCGTTTAAACTTGGTGCCAATGACTATATTGTTAAACCTTATGAATTAGAAGATATGTATGCAATGGCAAAAAGGTGGATAACATCTGGGAGAGCAAGAGTCATCAACCATGTTTCCGCGTACCCAAGAATCGTGTATGTTGGTGTTCTAAATCCAAGTTTAGTGAGTGCCGCTGCTTATAAATAAATGATAAGGTTTTTTATCATAGAATTCGGTAACAGAAGAACCTATCCAATCATTAAACAATTTGTGGGTGAACGAACAACGACTCTTACTTCTTCTTCGATTTCGGTACAAATTTTTTTTCATATAGTTCTATCCATTCCTTAGCACTCATTTTTTTCATTAATTCAGCAATAAGTTGATAGGGAATCTCTTCCATCTTTTTAAAACGCATGCAGCTCTTACCCATATCCAGCTTTTGTTTGCTGTGTTTAGGATATTCGCTCACTAACCATTTTAATAATTTTGGATCAGCATAAACTCCCATGTGGTAAAAATTAATGGATCCTTTTTGCGAGGCAATGCCAGCAAAAGGTAGTGGCTCTTCAGGTTTGCAATGGTAACCTGCGGGATAAAGTTGATGCGGCACCACATAACCCAGACCACCGTAACTAATGGCGGGTTCAAATCCTTTGGGCAGGTTTTTTACAATTACTTCATGCAGTTTATTAAAGGGTTTAAGCCTGTCCTCGGGCAGGTTTAATAAAATTTCCTTAACTGTTTTGCCTTGTGCTTTCATATTGCTATAGTTATTGTTTAAATCATCCTCGTTACAAACGAGGACGAGTGGGGGGTGTCATACCGCATATTTTTTATTGTCGAGATATTTCTCTATATTTTTTAAAATTCGTCTTAAATAAATAATGACTTGATGTTTAATCTCTCTTAAATCACCAATTGTATAATTTCTTCCGCATTCGGCAAATGAAATATGTCCGTGAGCAAGATTATTCCTTTGTGTTTTTACTTGGTGTAATTTAACTCCGTCTTTTGCATTTTTATGAACGATGCATGAAAAACCATGTTTTAAAGAAAATTCTTTAATTTTTCTTCCGTCAATATTCCCTGAAATTACTTTTTCAGAATCAAATCTTATTTCAATTATTTCTTCTGCCAAATTGCTTATTGCTTTAAAAATATTGTCAGTTCCTTTGTTTTTGAAGTTGTTGTGTTTTTCGTCAATCCATATTTTTTTTATTTCATCAATTACTTCTTCATATTTAAGTTGTTCGTCTGAGATTTGTTCATATATTTCGGCTAAAGATTGTTTGATAGAAGACTCAGAGAGATTATATAATAATAGAAACAAATTAGCTTTTAAGATTTTAATCAGTTCTGCATTATGAGGTTGATATTTATGAGTTCTTTTATTTGGAAAATATAAAACTGCATCTTTTTCTTCTATATTTTCTATAAGTAAAAAATAAACATTTATTTCTTCAACTCTTTTTTCGAAATCTGATAAGACTGAAATCATTGTCCTGATGTGAGTTTTTCGTAAACATATTCTATTCTGTTCTTTATTGCAGTTGGAGCATTTTGTCCGCCTTTAGTAATTAACTCATTAAACAATTTACTGTCTAGCCAATTAGTATTAGTGATTTTCAATTTAGGATTTTCTTTAATGGCTAAGTTTACCCCAACTGAAAGTGCATCAAATCTAACTCTTGGAGTTTTACTTGACTTTTCTCCTTTAACAAATCCATTCGGTAAATACTTGTCAACGAATTTTAGCATTTTATCAAATTCATCATAATAACGAGCTTTGTCAAATGACTTGTTTCTCGCCTCTACAAAATCATTCAAGAATTCATTCACTCCTGTTTTTACTTCTTTATAGCTATCTGAATATGCAAAAAACCTTATAATTAATTCCTGTGGCTCACCTCTTTTCTCTAATCTGTCAGTGAATTTTGTATTTCTTATAAATAAAGAATGTTTCGAACATTCATTGTATACGAAGTCCATAAACTTACCTCCAAAAATACCCTTCCGTTTTTCCATATCTTTTAACAATGCACTTCCTGTGTTGATACGCTCAAACATCATAAATCGAACGTCCTCATCACTCTTATCTGAGAGTGCAATCATTCTTATTGTCGAGTTTTGAAATTTTCTTTGTCTAGGTTTGGTTAAGTCACGATAGTGAAACCCATTCAGTGTAGTTAATATTTCAAGATTTTTAAGAACTAAATTGTTTTGGAAAAATGCGACAAGAGTTCTAAGTCTTTGGGAACCGTCCACAATTTCAAGTCTTCCATCTGTGTCTGCAGAGAATATGTATGGAACAGGAAGTCCTAATAATACAGATTCAATAAACTTTGATTGTCTTTCGTCATCCCATACAAAATTCCTTTGATAAGTCGGAATAAAGATGTCATTGTCATCATTTTCTTTACCAATTAAGTATTTCGAAATAAGTAACTCAATTGTAAACTCTTTTATGTCAAAGTCTACAATTTTTTGCTTGTCGATGATTTGCTCTTCAGCTTTTTGATATATGTCCATTTTTAAGGTATTTAAATTTGTCTATTGTTGTGTTCGTCTTTGTGCTTACCAATAACTTGTTTATAGGTCTAACAAAACCATCCTTATTACCAAAATTTGGGTAGATAGACCTGATAAAAGTTAGACATATTTCTAATCAAATTTATTCATTTTTTTTTATTATCAATCATTATCCGTCAGACGACGGATTACACTTTAATTCCAATTAATAAAACATCATCGGTTTGTTCGAGGTTTCCTTTCCAATCATTAAACAGTTCGCTAATGCAACGGTACTGTTCTTGCATCGGTTGGTGGTTTAAATCGGCTAACAAATCTTGGAGTTTTTTTATTTTAAATTTTTTACCGCTTTGTTGTCCAAATTGGTCGGCAAGTCCATCAGAAAACAAATAAAACGAGGTTCCTTTTAACCAATCAATCTCCACACTCGAGAAGGATTCTTCTAAAGTTTTTATA
>CAYHWX010000025.1:0-26946 GCA_964360245.1 uncultured Vicingus sp. | reverse complement strand
TTTTATACCACCAATAGAGAACCGGTCGCCTTTAATAATTTCAAAACCAGATGAAGTGGCAACATATAATGGTCGAACTGCACCCGAAAATTGTGCTTTTTTGTTGGATAAATCAATTTTTAATAAAGCAACATCCATTCCGTCTTGAGAATTTCTAAAATTCACATCTTCGTTTAATGCACTCAGCACCATGCTATGGAGGTGGTTTAATATTTCGGCAGTATGAGTAATATTCATTTCATTAATAATCTGCCGTAAAAATGTTACTCCAATCATGCTCATTAATGCGCCCGGAACTCCGTGTCCTGTGCAATCTGCAGCGGCAATATATAATTTATCATCTTTACGTAGTGCCCAATAAAAATCGCCACTAATAATATCTTTGGGTTGATAAAAAATAAAATTATCTTTAAAATATTCGTTGACTATTTTTTGAGAAGGAAGCATAGCATCTTGAATTCTTCTTGCATAATTAATGCTATCGGTAATTTCTTTATTTTTTTCAACCACCAATTCTTTTTGTTCGTTAATCATACTGTTTTTTTCTTCCAAAATTCGATTTGCTTTCCGTTTTTCCTGGTAACGGTAAAACACTAACGAAAGCAGGATAACAAACAATCCTATGCCAATAAATAAAGAAATGGTAATTGTTTTTTGCTGTTTTAATTTGGTGTCGTTTAAATCATTGTCTTTTGTTAAAATTTCTATTTCTTTTTGTTTTTTATCTGCTTCGTATTTTGCCGAAAGTTCATTAATTTGATTGAAGCTTTCTTCATTTAAAATAGAATCTTTGGTTTCACTATAAATTTTATAATATTTTAAAGCATTGTCGTACTGTTTTAGTTCTTCATAAATATCAGAAAGGTTACTTGCCGCTTTTTTTAGATTTGCTTTAGCACCAATTTCTTGAGAAATAGCATAAGCCTCCATTGTTTTTGAAATGGCTAACTCATAATTTTTACGTAATTTATAGGCTTCACCAATATTAATTAAACAACTTATTTTGGTAAATTTCGAATCAATTCGCACACTAATTTCATAGGCTTGTTCAAAATATTTTAAAGCGGCATCATACTTTTCCATCAATTGATATAAAGCCCCAATATTCATATATGTTTCGGCTAACATCTGTTGGTTACTCAATTTTTCTACAATTTTTAGGGCACTAACTTGGTACAGCAAAGCCATTTGATAATCTTCTTTACTAGAATAAACCAAACCAATATTATCAAGTGTTAAAGCTGCTCTTTCTAAATCGCCCAAAACTTTGTATAGTTCATACGCTTTTTGATAATAAACAATGGCTTTATCCTCCTTTTGTTGCAATAAATAAACGTTTCCAATATTATTTAAGACAGAAGCCTGGCTCGATTTATCATTTACTTCATCTGCAATTTTTAAACAGTTTAGATAAAATTTAATGGCAGCATCGAAATTTCCTTTTAGGTAATTTAAAGTTCCTAAATAGGTAAAAACATTGGTGAGTCCACTTTAGTATTTTAGATCTAGTGCTGAGAGATTGTGCTAAAAGCTTCTCGTTATTATTGCTAGTTGCAATTTCTACCTCTTTATTGGCATAAAATAATGCTAAAGAAGGATTTTCGTTTCTATAGGTTAAAGAAATAGAGTCGAGTATTTTTAATTGTTGTTGGAAGTCTTTATTAGCAAGTAATTTATCTACATCTTCCGTATTAAATTGTGCAAAAATACCTAGTGGAAACAGAAAAAATAAAATATATACGTTAACTAATTTCATCATCTATTTTGCACAATCTTAGGTTAAGAGTATGTTTTAACAAAAAAACTTTCCTAATTTTTATAGCATTATTTACTCAAAATTTTAAATTCAGTTCTTCTATTTTCTTGATGTGCTGCTTCTTTTTCGTCTTCAAATTTAAGCTTAGCAATTTCAGCATCAGAGATAACCAACATGGTTTCTCCATATCCTTTAGAAACTAAACGGTCGGTGCTAATTCCATTTTTTATTAAATAATCTACACACGATTGTGCTCTTTTTTGAGATAAATCTTCGTTGTACTTATCGCCACCTCTAGAATCGGTATGTGCCGAAAGCTCAATTTTTATAGTTGGATTTTCGGTTAATAATTTAACTAATCGGTCTAACTCATTTTTAGAAGCATCACGTAAAGTTGCTTTGTTGTAGTCGTAAAAAATATTTTTTAATACAATGACACTGCCGACATCAATCCCCTTTAAGCAAATATTTTTTTCAACTTCTTGGTAGGCTGCTTCTATAGGAATATTGAAGTTTTCAGAATGGAATAAATAGCCATCTTCTCTTACAATTAATCCATAGTTTTTACCAGAAGGTAGCGACACTAAATATTTACCTGTTGTTTCGTTCGATTCAAAAGTTGCTAAGGTTTTATTCAAATCTACATCAATTAACTCTAACGAAGCACCTACAGGTTTTAATGATTTACAATCGCTAATCACCCCTTTTAAAATGGTAATTCGTTTGGTTAAGGCATCTACTTGTTTTTCAATTACTTTTTCGCTTACTGGTTTGGCAATGTTTGCCAGCAGATTGTCTTCAGTCATTAATTGAAAAGGCTTTTCTGGTCCTAAAAAGGTAATTAGGTAAATGTCTTTTTCTCCAAATCCATCGGTTTTAAATGAAGAATAATAACCTCTTCTTCCGCTGGCATTAATAACAAAAAATACATCATCATCAACAGTATTGATAGGATATCCAATATTTTCTGGTACACCCCAAGTACCATCTTCTTTTAAGGTGGATTTAAAAATGTCGTAACCACCCATTGTTTTTTGCCCTTGTGAACTAAAATAAAGCGATTTACCATCTGGATGAATCACAACAGCTTCTTCGTTGTATTTTGTATTGACAATTGGTCCTAAATTTTTAGCTTCTCCCCAGTCTTTTTCCACTTCATTCCATGAAGTTACATAAATGTCGTGGTTGCCAAAACCACCAGGTTTATTACTTACAAAATAAAGTGTTTTTCCATCGCTGGAATAACTGGCAGAAGATTCATGAGATTTAGTATTTATATTTTTATTCATTTTTTTTGGTTTAGACCAAATTGCTCCAACCAATTTACATTCATATAAATTTCCATCACCTTTATCGTCAATATAAATAATCATACTTTGTGCATCTGGAGCTACAGCAACGGTAGCATCATGTTCATCAGAATTAACAGGTCGTCCCATATTTTCTGGTTCTGTCCATTTACCACCAATTTTGTTAGAAATATAAATATCTTCATAATACTCGTTTAACCCCAAATCAAGTTTTCCTCCAGTTGAAGTGTTTCTTCTAGAAGTAAACATCATCACCGATTCATCGGCAGAAATAATTGCTCCATATTCTGGGTATTTTGTATTTACTGGTCTTCCAAAATTGTCGATAAACGCACGAATAGGTGCTGCAACTAATTTTTTTGCAGTTTCACATTCTTCAATTCTTTTATTAACATCTTCAAGTTCTAGCGGGTTTTTAGAAACTAATGTTGTTTTGTATTTGTTAAAAGCTGCAATGGCTTTGTCAAATTGCATGGTAATGTGGTAACCAATTCCTAATTGGTATTGAATGTCGGGAGACACATTAGGGTTTAATTTTAATGCTTTTTCAAAATGAGGGACACACTCTTCTTTATAAACAGATGATACATAATAACATCTACCCATTCTATAGTTTAATTCGGCATTGTTTGGATTAAATTTATTGGCATTAAAAAGCATCGTTAAAGCTTCTTTATAATATCCAACTCTAATTTTATAATTATCATCGTTAACGTCAAAATAGGTAGCAGGTATTACTTCAAAAAGTTGATAACCTTGAGTTAAAAAATCTTTTGCTACTTTAAATTCTTCTTTTCTTTCTTTAAACAAATTTTTATCGAAAGGGGTATCTTGAGCATTAACAAGAGTTGCTAATAATACGAATATGAATAAGTGAGTATATTTTTTCATTGTCTGATTTTTAAGGTGTTGGATTAAAGTATTAAACTTGTTCATCTTATAATAGGTTAATTACAACTTTGTTGAGCGAATGTTTTTCCGTTTTTAAGCCCTAATGAAGCTGCTTTATTCCAATCTTCACAAGCTTTATCTTCTTCTCGTAGCATTTCTCTGGCAATACCTCTGTTTAAATAGGCTGCTCCAAAAGTGTCATCTAACAAAATGGCTTTATTGCAATCTTCAATGGATCCTTTAAAATCTTTTAATTGATATTTGGCTGCTGCTCGGTTGTTATAGGCAAAAATATAACTTGCTTTTAAACGAATAGCGTCGTTAAAATCTTCTATGGCTCCTTTAAAATCACCTTTTTCATATTTAGCAAAACCTCTATTGTTATAAGCGATATAATAATCATCCTTTAATGCAATTGCTTTATTATAATTACTAATTGCCTCATCGTATTGTTTTTCGTTTCTTAAAGCACTTCCTAAATTATTATAAACAAAAGATAGCTTAGAGTCAACCAGAATGGCTTTTTTATAGTCGGCAATAGCTCCGGTAAAATCATTTAATTGTCTTTTTGCACTTCCTCTGTCGTTGTATGCATAGGCATAATCAGGTTTATTTTTAATGGCATTGGTGTAATCCTCAATTGCTTCTTTTAATTTTTCATCCAAAAAATTAATACCACCTCTGTAATAATAGGCGGGAGCATTTTTATCATCAATACGAATGGCATCGTTAAAATCTTTTAAAGCGGCTTCTTTGTTTTCTAGCTCTTGGTAAGATCTTCCTCTCATAAAATAAGCATTATTAGAGTCGGGCTTCAATTCAATTACTTTATTAAAATCAATAATGGCTTCTTTAAAATCACCCAATTGATATTTGATAGAACCTCTATTAAAATAGGCTTTATCGAAGTTGGGAAGCAGCACAATGGCTTGATTAAAATCGCTCATTGCTCCTTGAAGATTTTTTGCATTAAACTTTTCAATTCCTGCATTGTAAAGCTCTTGGGCTTGCATGGTAGCAAAAGCTGAGGTGTCTCCAACATTCACATCTTGGGCAAAACAAAATGTTCCAAAAGACATCACACTTAATAATAGGATTGCTTTAATTTTTCTCATAAGTATAAAATTTATCGACCAATTTAATAAAATTTGATTTAAACAATAAGCATTTAAGGATTAAATTATAATAAATTAATAACAGTAATAATGCCACAGAAAATTTATAGCTTTGAAAATCATGAAAATTCGAGATAATACCATTCGTTCTGCCGCTAATTATTTTAGTAAGGAATTAAACAATTTATACCCTGAACCTGAATTACAGCAACTATTACACCTAACTTTTTTGCATTATTTTGGTTGCTCTAAAATAGATTTTATCACCAATGATGAAAAATTGTTATCCGAGTCTGAGTTATTAAAAATTATTTATGCCGTAAAAGGATTAAAAAAAAATAAGCCTTTGGCATATATTCTTGGAGAGTGGGAGTTTTATGGCATTTCTTTAAAAGTAAACGAACATACATTAATTCCAAGACCTGAAACTGAAGAATTGGTTCAGTTAATAATTAATGAAAATAAGCACCAAAAATCTATAAAAATTTTAGACATAGGAACTGGCTCTGGTTGTATTGCTTTGGCTTTAAAAAAACACTTGCCCAATGCCAATGTCAGTGCATGGGATATTTCGGAAGAAGTGCTAAAAATTGCCTCAGAAAATGCAATTAAAAATAGTTTAACTATTTCTTTTAATCAAGTAGATATTTTAAGCTATAAAGTCACCAACTTTTCCGAAAAATATGATGTCATAGTGAGTAATCCGCCATACGTTACTAAAAATGAAAAATCGTTGATGCAGGAAAACGTAGTGAATTACGAACCTCATTTGGCTCTTTTTGTGGAGAATAATAATCCCTTATTATTTTATAACGCTATTGCTGATTTTGCTTTAAAACACTTGACAACAAATGGTAAACTCTATTTTGAAATTAATGAAAAGCAGGGTAAAGAAGTGAAAAAACTGCTTTTTGCCAAAGGATTTTGTAATACAGAAATAGTGGAGGATATGAACGGAAAAGAGCGAATGATAAAGTGTTCTCTTTAAATAAGATATTCTGAGTCTGGAGCTGGAATTCGAATATTTTTAAATCCAACATTCAATAATTTTTCTCTGTATTCTTGTTGTACTTCCAAACTTCCGTGAACCAAAAAGAACTCTTTTATTTTACTAGGGTCTTGACAACTTAAGTAAGTAATCATTTCTTGATAATCTCCATGAGCACTGTACTCATCTATCATTCGGATGTCGGCTTTTACTTGATAATCTGCTCCAAAAATTCGAACCATTGTTTCCCCATTTTTAAGCCTTCCACCCATAGTAGAGGGTTCACAATACCCTACAATTAATATGGTATTTTTTTTATTTTCAATATTATTTGCCAAATGATGCAATATTCTACCTGCTTCCATCATGCCAGAAGCTGAAATAATAATACATGGTTCTTGTAAGGCATTCAGCGATTTAGACTCTTCCACTTCGGTAATGTAATGTAAACGATTAAATCCGAAAGGATCGTTATCTATTTTCATGTAATTGAGCAAATCTTCATGGTAGCATTCGGGATGATTTTTTAAAATTTGAGTAGCATTGGTAGATAAAGGACTGTCCACATAAACATTAATTTTTGGTAGTTTTCCAGCAGTTTCCAATCGGTCTAAAGCATATACAATCTCTTGTGTTCTTCCTAGACTAAATGCTGGAATAATTAATTTTCCTTTTTTTGTAACACAGGTTTCAATAATTACTTTGAGTAATTTATCTTCGGAATTTTCTAAATTTTCGTGTAACCTGTTTCCGTAGGTAGATTCTGTGATGATGTAATCAGCTGGAGGAAACGGTTTTGGGTTTTTAATAATTCGATGATTTTGCCTGCCGATATCTCCAGTATAACAAAGTTTAATGAGTTGCCCTTCTTCTTTTATTCTTAAATTTATAGCTGCTGCACCTAAAATGTGACCAATTACCGTAAAACAAAGTTCAATTTCATCGTCTATTTTTACCCATTTTTCGTAAGGAATACTCTTAAAATGGGTTAAAGATGCTTTTGCTTCTTCAATGGTATATAAAGGTTGAATTAATTCTCTATCCTCTAATTTTCTTTTTTTATTTCTATATTCTGCATCCGATTCCTGAATGTGAGCACTATCAACTAACATAATTTCACAAAGGTCTAAAGTTGCTTCAGTGCAATATATCCGTCCTTTAAATCCTTTTTTTACGAGGTAAGGAATTGCTCCTGAATGGTCGATGTGGGCGTGAGATAAAATACAAAAATCAATTTTTGAAGGGTCAAAACCCAAATTTTGGTTGTGGTTAGAGTTGACAGCTTCTCTTCCTTGAAAAAATCCACAATCTAATAAAATAGTTTTACCATTTCTGGTTATCAAAAGATGTTTACTACCCGTAACAGTTTGTGCAGCCCCCTTAAATAGAATCCTCATTAATTATTTCTTGTGAAGTAAAGATAATATTAATATCTTTAATCCGCCTTAGACAGAAATAAAAATTAATATGAAATTAGATATTTTAGCAATAGGAGTGCATCCCGATGATGTTGAATTAAGTTGTGCAGGAACGCTGTTAAAACACATTGAGTTAGGTAAAAAAGTTGGAATTTTAGATTTGACTCATGGTGAATTAGGCAGCAGAGGTAGTGGTGATTTAAGATTAATCGAAGCAGCAAAGTCTGCTAAGATATTGGGTATTTCTATCAGAGAAAATTTGGGTTTTGCTGATGGATTTTTTAAAAATGACCAAGAACATCAACTCCAAATCATTAAAATACTCAGAAAATATCAACCTAACGTTGTTCTTGCCAATACTCCAACAGACAGACATCCAGACCATGGTCGTGCATCTCAACTGATTTCTGAGGCTTGTTTTTATTCCGGTTTACTGAAAATTGAAACAGAATTAGATGGTATTAAACAAAATTTATGGCGGCCAAGAGCAGTTTATCATTATATACAAGATAGATATTTACAGCCTGATTTTGTAGTAGATGTAACTAATTTTGTGGATAAAAAAATGGAAGCCATCCTCGCTTTCAGCTCTCAGTTTTACAACCCCGATTCTAATGCTCCAGAAACTCCAATTTCGAGTAAAAAGTTTTTAGATTTTATAAAAGCTCGAATGGCAACTTTTGGAAGAGACATTAATGTAGATTATGCCGAAGGTTTTAAAGTTGAAAGAGTATTAGGTGTGGAGGATATTACTCAATTGAAATAAAAATAACATACTTTCGTTTTAAATGCAATTTCACGATTTATTGATTGAATTATATTTCTCAAATAACTAACAAATCTGAGTTTAACAAAAACGTCTTTACTCTTTTTACTGGACAAATAATCGTTCAGGCAATCTCATTTTTTGTTGGTTTTATTATCACCAGATTATACCTCCCCGAGGAGATAGGAATTTATTCGTTATTTATTGGAATAACCACCATTTTAACCATTATTTGCACAGGTAGATACGATGCAGCAATAGTAGTTGAAGGAGATGATGGTAAAGTGAAGTCTTTATTGTTATTGTCGTTATTAATTAGTTTTTGGTTTAACTTATTAATGTTCGTTTTCCTGTATTTTTTTTCTAATCCATTTATGAACTATTTTAACATTGCTAGCTTAGGCAGATGGATCTTATTAATTCCTTTTACTGTTTTTGTTGGAAGTATTATTAAGGCTACGCAAAATTACTTTAATCGATATGCCGAGTACGGCAAAATGAAAAATTCTGATATTATTAAATCTTCTATTAATTCATTTTTTTCTGTAGGGTTAGGTTTGATAAAGTTTCTTAATGGGGGGTTAATACTCGCTAATGTTATTGGAAATATTTTTTCTGCACTATTTTTACTACTAAAGTTTCCCAAAAATTTCTGGAAAGATATTCATTTATTTTATTCCATTCAAAAGCTAAAAAAAGTAGCAGTTCAATACAAGAATTATTTAACATCATATTCTCTGTCGGGGCTTTTAAATGCTTTAGTCACCAACGGTACACCAATTTTTATTGTTTACTTTTTTAGCGAAAAAATTGCAGGATATTACTTTATGGCAGAAAAAATTATAAGTATTCCAATAGGATTAATTGTTGCTTCAATTTCAAGAGTTTTTTACCAAAAAGCCAGTGAATTGTACCGAGAAGATAAAACTAAATTTTTAGCATTGATTACGAATATTCAAAAAAAAATGATTCTATTTTTAGTGCCATTTTTAATTATTTTGTCTGTTTTTGCTCCTTACTTTTTTAAATTATTTGGTGATGGTTGGGGATATGCTGGAGAGATGGTAAAGTACTTTGCAATTTTAATATTTTTTAGTAATGTAGTTTCTCCCGTTGGAACCATTTCTAATATCATCAACCGACTCGATATTTTACTTTATTTTAATATTAGCATTGCAGTTTCCAGAGTGGTAACATTTTATGTTGGAAGTTTATATTTTAGTTTTGAATATTCATTGTTATTTTCATCAGTAGTAGTTTCCATTTGTTATTTAGTGTTTAATATTGTACTTAAAGATAAAATTAAATTAGAAATTAGCGGTGAAAAAGTTTTTTAAAATAATAGCACAACCCTTTATTAACATAGGAATTTCTATTGTTTTTCCTCATTTTAAAAATAGAAAATATTATACTTTTAGCGTTCTTTTAAGAGGAGTTCGGCAAAAAATAGTTGGGTCAAATAAAAAAGTAAAATGGCCGGTACATTTTACGTCAGTAATTATTGCTCCAGAAAAAATTATTCCTGGTTCTAAAGCTCCTGGATATGCAATGGGTTGTTTTATTGATGGCAGAAATGGTATTGTTATCGGAGAAAATGTTTGGATTGGACCCAGAGTTTCGTTGATTAGTCAAAATCATGAGGAAAATAATTTTTCAAAGTACACAGCTGAGAAGCCTATAATCATTGGAAAAAATTCGTTGTTGACAGCAAATTGTGTTGTTTTACCAGAAGTAGAATTAGGTGAACATACTATTGTTGCTGCTGGTGCTGTAGTTACCAAATCTTTTTTAGAAGGAAATCAGGTTTTAGGTGGTGTTCCTGCAAAAGTGATTAAACAATTAAGCCCTTATCAAAGTTAAATTTGATAAACCTTTTTCCAAATTGCAAAATTAATTAGTCTCCATAATCGTTGTGTATTCGTTTTTAAAGCATTGTTATAAATACTGTCAAAATTTTCTTGAATACCTTTCCAATCTACAAATTCATCATTCTTTTGCTCGTCGATAATTTCTTTGAAGATAGGTTTTAATTCCTTCAACCATTCTTTTTCAGGAGTAGCAAACCCAATTTTATCTTTCCGTTCATAAATTTCTTTCGGTATCATCTTTTTAAAAGCTTCTTTAAGAAGATACTTGCTGGTTGCATTTCTTATTTTGTAAACCCCAGATTGATTAAATACAAATTCAACTAATTCATAATCATCAACAAAAGGAGTACGACTTTCTATTGAAAAACGCATCGCATTTCGGTCAGCCAATCTTAGCAAATGTTTTAAAGTATTTTTGGTATATTGATGGGCTAACAATTTATTTAAATCGCAACTAAATTCATCATTCTTAAAATGAATTCTTTCGGAATAAGAATCCCATAGTTTTTTATTAAGGTACTGTAATTCTGGCTGAGACTTGATTAACCTTTTTTGATAACTGTTTTTAAATAACTTAGAAAAGATGTATTTCAAAGGTAATAAATAGAGTAGGGAACGTTTCGAAAAATTGCTTTTTTGTCCGTTAATATTATTAAAAAAAGAAGAGCAAGAAAATTTCTTTAAACTGTTATGAACACTCGCTACATAATGCGGAGAATAACCACCAAATAATTCATCAGCACCTTGCCCATCTAAGGTAACTTTAACATCGGTTTTACTCACCAGTTCCATTACTTTGTATTGTGAAAAAGTGCTAGAAGAAGTAAAAGGAATATCCTGATAATAAATCAAATCTTCCAATTGTTCTTTAAGGTTATTTGCTGTTGGATATATTTTGTTCCAATTTGTTTTAGTGGTTTTCGAAACTAATTCAGCCCAATGTTCTTCATTAATAATGTTATCGGGATAAACAGCAGTGAACAGTTCTTGAACTTCTTCGTTTTGATTTATCTTTTTGTCTTTTAATAGTTCATTAATTACGCAGGTAATAATAGAACTATCTATTCCTCCACTTAAACAAGTTCCGATTTTTACATCAGCTTTTAAACGAATTTCTATTGCTTTATAAACTTTTTTATATACATCGTCAGATAACTTTTTAAATACCTCATTATCGAATGAATTCCATTCTTTTGTATAAGATAATTCATAGTATTTTTTTTGTTTAAAAGTTTTAGTGGTCAGATTGAATGTGAATTTATTGGCAGGTTTTAATTCGTAAATTCCTTTAAAAAAGCTTTCGTCATCAATTTCTAATTTACCTGACACCAAATAATCATAAACTGCAATAGGGTTAATTTTTTTTTCAAAATTTGGAAGTTGAATAAGACTTTTTATTTCTGATGAAAAAGCAAAACAATCTTCATTATTAATGTAATAAAATGGTTTTACTCCAAAACGATCGCGAGCACCAAATAGTTCATTTTTTTTACGATTAAAAATAACAAACGACCACATACCATTCAACTTTGTTAAACATTCTTCTCCCCATTCGATATAGGCATTTAAAAGAACTTCGGTGTCTGATTGGGTAATAAATTGGTGACCTAATTTTTCGAGTTCAATTTTAAGTGATTGATAATTGTAAATTTCACCATTGCAAACAATCCAGTAATTTTCAGATTTATCGCACATTGGTTGATGTCCATATTCAGAAAGGTCAATGATAGATAATCTGCGGTGTCCTAAACCTAAAAAGTAATTATCATCTAAATTGCTTATTGGAGAGATAGGAGAGTAGGGGAGTTTGGAATTTTTTACATTTTCTGGAGTATCATTACCAAAGGTACATAGAATGTTTTTTTCAGAAAAAAATGAACAACCTTCATCATCAGGACCACGATGTTTTATCGCTTCCATTAATGTTGGTAAACTTTCTAGGAGCTTACTTTTATTCGCTTTAAGGGGTGCTATTCCAGAAATCCCACACATGTTACGTAATGAAAATAGTTGCAGAAGAATTCATAACGAATATTAATTGTGTTTAGTGTTTAAATAAAAAGGTGACAAACTTGGTCACCTTTTTAATGCTTAAAATTTATTTTATTATCAAGTTTGCATTGCCCCGCAAATGTTGATGACTTGTCCGCTAACATAAGATGACATATCAGAACCTAAAAAAGCAATAACATCCGCAACTTCTTCAGCCGTACCGCCACGTTTTAGAGGAATTTTATTGAACCATTCCGATACAACTTCTTCAGGAAGTTTGGCAGTCATTTCTGTAATAATAAAACCTGGAGCAACAGCATTACAGCGAATATTTCTTCCTCCTAATTCTTTTGCAATAGATTTTGTAAAACCAATGATACCTGCTTTAGATGCAGAATAGTTAGCTTGTCCAGCATTTCCACCAACACCAACAACAGAACTAACATTTACGATAGACCCATAACGTTGTTTTAACATTACTTTCTGAACTGCTTTAGTCATATTAAAAACAGACTTCAAATTTACGTTGATAACAGCATCCCATTGTTCTTCTGACATTCTCATTAGCAGTCCGTCTTTTGTAATTCCTGCATTATTAACTAAAATGTCAATTCGTTCAAAATCTTTTAGCACTTCATCTATCAAATTCATGCATCCTTCATGGTTACTGGCATTAGATGCGAAACCTTTAGCTTTAACACCCATGGCTAATAACTCCTTTTCTAAAGAAATTGCATTTTCATCATATACTAAATCAGTAAAAACCACATGAGCTCCTTCGCTAGCAAATTTTTTCGCGATTGCTCTTCCAATTCCTCTGGAAGCACCAGTAATAATAGCTGTTTTTCCTTCTAATAATTTCATTTTTTTTTGTTGAAAGTTTTAAAGTTTATATAGTTGATTAAGCTTTTACATTCAATAAGGCTGCCATGGCTTCTCCAATATCTCCAGGAGAGTCAACAACAGTTATTCCGCAGTCTCTCAATATTTTTTTCTTTGCTTTTGCTGTATCTGATTCACCACCAACAATAGCACCTGCATGTCCCATCGTTCTTCCAGCAGGAGCTGTTTCACCAGCAATAAATCCAACTACTGGTTTTGTTCCATTTGCTTTAATCCATTTGGCAGCATTGGCTTCTAAATTTCCTCCAATTTCACCAATCATTACAATTCCTTCTGTTTCAGGGTCGTTCATAAATAATTCTATAGCATCCTGAGTTGTTGTTCCAATAATTGGATCGCCACCTATTCCAATGGCTGTAGAAATTCCTAAACCAGCTTTCACCACCTGGTCTGCTGCTTCATAAGTTAATGTTCCAGATTTTGAAATAATACCAATACTACCATGTTTAAACACAAATCCTGGCATAATACCAACTTTTCCACCATCTGGAGTAATAATTCCTGGACAGTTTGGTCCGATTAAACGGCAGTTTTTATTTTTTAAATATTCTTTAACAGGTATCATATCTTTTACAGGAATACCTTCTGAAATACAAACAATTACTTTAATTCCAGCATCGGCTGCTTCTAAAATTGCATCCGCTGCAAAAGCAGGAGGTACAAATATGATGGAGACATCAGCACCAGTTTTTTTAACAGCGTCTTCAACGGTGTTAAATACAGGTTTATCTAAATGGATTGAGCCACCTTTTCCAGGCGTAACTCCACCTACAATATTAGTCCCATATTCAATCATTTGAGTAGCATGAAAAGTTCCCTCTCCACCAGTAAAGCCTTGAACAATAACTTTAGAATTTTTATTTACGAGTATGCTCATTTAATATAATTTTTAAAGAAGTTCAAATGTAGAATTTTAAAGCGAAAATCACAATGTGAATCGATAAATAATAATAATAATTTTAAATTGCTATTCGTTGTGAATACCTAAACTAAAAAACCACATAGAAACATAGTTCACAAGTATAAAAAGTAGTTCATAGAAAATAAATTTTTTACATAGCATATCTGAAAAGCGAAGCTTCTATGTAAATCTTTAATTCTATGTGCCTATGTGGTTAAATAAACACTTTACGTATAGTTATAAGTAACGAACAGGTTATTTTCTATTTCCCATAAATCTGAGAAGGAATAAGAATAGATTAATAAAATCGAGGTATAAACTTAACGCTCCCATGATAACTAATTTATTGGTTTCTTCGGTTCCGTATTCTACTCCAGAACCAATTCGCTTTAATTTTTGAACATCATAAGCAGTTAAACCAGTAAATATCAAAACACCTAAAACACTAATAATTAACTCCATTGTTCCGCTACCCATAAATAGATTAAAAACACTTGCTATTACTATTCCTATAACGACCATCATTAATATTGACCCAAATTTTGTTAAATCGGTTGATGTAGTATATCCCAAAACAGCCATCACACCAAATGTTCCTGCAGTTATTAAAAAGGTAGTGAAAATAGAGCCTCCAGTATAAATTAAAAAGATGGTGCTCAAACTCATTCCCATTAAAATCGAGTAAACGATAAATAGTACAACCAAAACGAAAGAGGATAGTTTTTGAAATCCATAGGACATTAGTAAAACTAAGCCTAGAGGAGCAAACATAATAAAGTATCCAAATAGGTTTAAACCGCCTTCTGCTTTAAACATTATTTTCAGCATTTCTATATCTGTGCCAAACCAGTACGAAACAATACCAGTAATGACTAATGCTGCCGACATATAAGAAAATACATTAGATAAAAAATACTTAGTTATTGCTCCAGCTTCAGTAGTAGCATTTTTTTCGATTGGACTTTTAATAAAATTTTGATTTTCCATAGTTATTAAAAAAGTTTAGAATTAATAATTATTTTTTTATAAAAAAATTGACCTTGATTATCCTAATTTACTAGCTATTAAGCTTATAAATTCTTTACGAGTACTGTCTTTTTCAAACGCTCCAATAAAAGAAGAAGTAGTGGTTACTGAATTTTGTTTTTGAATGCCTCGCATTTGCATACACATGTGCTGAGCTTCAATAACCACAGCAACTCCTAAAGGAGATAAGGTATTATACAAACAATCTTTTATTTGGTCCGTTAGCCTTTCTTGCACCTGTAATCTTCTTGCAAAAGCATCTACAATTCTTGGGATTTTGCTTAATCCAACAATTTTTCCGTTGGGGATGTAGGCAACATGAGCTTTTCCAAAAAAAGGCAACATGTGGTGTTCGCACATGGAGTAAACTTCAATATCTTTAACAATTACCATTTGACGATGGTTTTCGGTAAACATGGCGGATTTAATAATTTCTGATGGGTCTAAATCGTAGCCATGAGTTAAGTATTGCATTGCTTTTGCTACTCGTTCGGGTGTTTTTTCTAAACCTTCTCTATTGGGGTTTTCTCCTAAATCTTTAATAATATTTCGATAAGAAAGAGCCAAAGATTCTATTTTTCTTTCGTTGTACCGTTCAATTTTCGCATAACCATCCATGTTATTTTCTTCTGTCATGCTTTTATTATGTTCACTCATTGTTTTTTGTTATTGTGTTAGTTCATAAAGTTTGAAAGTTCATAAAGTTGAAAGTATTAGGTAATTATCCATTACCTTTTCCAAAATATTTTATTGAATTATTTTCTGTTTCAACCACCTTTATACAATGAAGTTTACAGTGGAGTTGATTAATTTCATTTTCAATTTCATTCCAAATAGCGATGGCAATATTTTCGGCTGACGGAATTTTGTTAGCCATAAATCCTACATCAAGATTTAGGTTCTTGTGATCTGTTTTAGCAATTACCTTTTCGTTTAAAATGGCACTGAGTTGTTTTAAATTAATTAGAAAACCTGTTTCAGGATTTACTTCACCTTTAATGGTAACAAATAATTCGTAATTATGACCATGCCAATTAGGGTTGGAACATTTTCCAAAAACTTCGAAATTTTGTTCATCAGACCATCCTTCTTTGTAGAGCCGGTGAGCAGCATTAAATCGTTCTCTTCTTGTTAAATAAATCATAAAACAAAGTTAAGGTTATCAATTGAATTGATTTTGATTTTTAAAATAAAAAAATCTCGTTCCAATATTTCGGAACGAGATTATAAAATGATATAGTTAGAATAAATTTACTGTTTCACCATTTTTTTAGTAGCGATTAGTTTGCCATCAGCAATAATAATACAGGTAGGGTAGTGTTATTACTCAAAATTATTAAAAACAAAAAACCCTTAAAATTAATTTCAAGGGTTTTTAAAAAAATATGATAAACTAAATTATTTCTTAATTACTTTTTGTTCTTTAATTCTTGCAGACTTGCCAGTTCTTTCTCTTAAGTAGAAAATTCTAGATCTTCTCACATCACCACTTTTGTTTAATTCAATTTTTTCGATAAAAGGAGAAGCTAAAGGGAAAATTCTTTCTACACCAACTCCACCGGACATTTTTCTAATGGTAAAAGTTTCATTAGCACCAGAATTTCTTCTTTGCAAAACAATTCCTTGAAAATGCTGAGTTCTTTCTTTATTACCTTCTTTAATTTTATAATATACTGTAATTGTATCTCCAGCTTTAAATGATGGTAGTTCACTTATTGGTGATAAATCGTTTTCAACAAATTTAATCGCATTCATAACTCAAATTTTATCCTAATATATTAAGGGCTGCAAATTTAGTTATTAAAATTTAGTTTTCAAATAAATGATAAAATATTATTCAATTTTATTTTTTTCTTCTTCTAGGAGTTGCATTTTATAAGTTTCATAATAGCTTCCTTTAGCCATTAATAAGCTTTCATGGGTTCCTTTTTCTATTATTTCTCCTTTTTCAATTACTAAAATAGCATCGGCATTTTTAACGGAAGAAACTCGGTGACTTACAATAATAGAAGTTCTATCTTTCATAATTAGCTTAAGATTATTCAAAATAATATCTTCCGTTTCGGTGTCAACAGCCGAAAGACAATCATCGAAAATTAATATTTTCGGATTTTTTATGATGGCTCGAGCAATGGAAATTCGTTGTTTTTGCCCACCTGATAAAGTGATTCCTCGCTCACCAATTTTAGTTTGAAATCCTTTCGGAAACTCAATGATATTGCTATAAATTGCAGCATCTTTGGCGGCTTTTTCAATAATCGATTTGTCGGGAAGTTCATTTTTATAACCAAAAGCGATGTTGTTCTCGATGGTATCAGAAAAAAGAAATACTTCTTGAGGAACTAAACCAGTGTTTTCCCTTAATTTGTTAAGGTTGATGGTTTTAATATTTTTGTTATCAATCAAAATACTACCGCTATTTGTGTCGTAATTTCTCAATAATAAATTAATGATAGATGATTTTCCTGACCCTGTTCTTCCAACTATTGCAAGGGTTTCTCCTTTTTTTACTTCAAACGAAATATTTTTTAAAGCTTTAATTCCTGATTCGGGGTAAGTAAAAGAAACATGATCAAATGTGATTTTTCCTTCTATTTCTAAATTATCCTTAGAAGGATTAATGATAGTTGAGTGAACAGACAAAAACTCATTTATTCTGGTTTGAGATGCTGCAGCTCTTTGTATGATAGAAGTTACCCAACCTATTGCCGTTACAGGCCACGTTAACATATTAATATAAATAACAAATTCTAAAATATTTCCTTTAGTTAGTTTTTCCGCTTCAGGTAGGAGTGGATTAGCTGCATTGGCAATGTATTCATTTCCTCCAATATAAATCGTAAAAATGGTACTCATCCCAATTAACAACATCATAATAGGAAAAAAGTAAGCATGGGTTTTTACTAAATTCATCGAATGTTTTCGATAAGTTTCATTTTCTTTTTCCAACTTAGCAAAAAAGAATTTTTCTTTTACATAAGATTTTATGATTCTGATTCCAGAATAAGTTTCTTGTGAAAGTGTAGTAATATCAGATAGTTTAGCTTGAACCTTTTCGCTTTGTTTATTGATTAAATTACTGATGTAATAAATGATTACTGATAAAATAGGTAAAGGGATTAAAGAGTAAATGGAAAGTTTAACATTAATAGAAAACATAAGAGGAACAACTAATGCAAATAATACAATCAAATTCATGGTGTACATAATGCCAGGTCCAATATACATTCTTACTTTACTAACATCATCGCTGATACGGTTCATGATGTCTCCCGTATTATTTTTTTTATAAAACGAGCTATCGAGCTGTTGGTAATGATTAAAGATTTCATTCTTTAAATCAAACTCAATTAATCGAGACATAATGATGATTGTTTGTCTCATAAAAAAGGTGAAGATACCTTTTAAGATGGCTAAAATTAGCACAATGACACCAAATAGCAATATCGTTTTTGTGAAAGATTGCCCTTCAAACAAGGAAGACAAATAAGAGTTGTTGGGCAAAGTAGTTCCGTTTAATTGTGCATCAGCTAAATCAAATGCTTGTCGTATTATTTGAGCAGGATACAAACCAAATACATTAGAGATAATAACAAATAATAATCCCAACAACAAACGGTATTTGTATTTTAATAAATATTTATTTAAATGGTTTAAGGATTTCACCTAATTATTTTTGTTGTTTTTTATTGTTTGGTGGAAGTTGCTAAATAATCATTTCCACTTGTATTAAATTTTTAATAAACTCGTTAATTTCTTTCCAAGATAGCTATATAAATTCAGTTAAAATATTAACTTTGCTCCCTTTCAAAACAGAGACATTAAAAATTTAGAAAGTCAAAAGTAATTATCTTTACCGATTAAAAATTAAAAAACTATAATCATGACAGATATTTTAGAAGTTAAAGAAATAACAACAGACAAAAACAGTGTGTTGTCGCAAATCGTTAGCATGGATCACGAACAAATACTTTTTTGTCAAGATCGAGCAACTGGATTAAAAGCAATTATTGCTGTACATAACACTGTTTTGGGACCTGCATTAGGCGGAACAAGAATGTGGGAATATGTAAATGAAGCCGCTGCCTTAACTGATGTGTTAAGATTATCAAGAGGAATGACTTATAAAAATTCAATCTCTGGTTTAAATTTAGGAGGAGGAAAAGCCATTATTATTGGAAATTCTCACACCGATAAAAATGAAGCATTGTTTAGAAGATTTGGTCAGTTTGTTAATTCTTTGTCAGGAAAATATATTACAGCAGAAGATGTTGGAATTTCGACCCAAGATATGGCATGGGTAAATAAAGAAACAAATTATGTAGTAGGATTGCCAGGAAAAAGTGGAGACCCTTCTCCTGTTACTGCTTATGGTGTTTATGTTGGGATGAAAGCGTGCGTAAAAGCACAATTTGGAAGCGATTCATTAGCTGGAAAAAGAGTTGCCGTTCAAGGAGCTGGACATGTAGGGCAATATGTAATTAAACATTTAACTGAAGAAGGTGCTAAAGTATTTGTAACCGATATTTATGAACCATCCTTAAAAGAAGTGGCTGAAAAATATGGTTCAACTGTTGTTGGATTAGATGAAATATATGATTTAGATGTTGATATATATGCACCTTGTGCTTTAGGAGCAACAATAAATGATGATACTTTAAGCAGGTTAAAATGTTCTATCATTGCAGGAGCTGCTAACAACCAATTAAAAGATGAAAAAATTCATGGAAAAGCAGTGATGAATAATGGTATTATTTATGCTCCTGATTTTATGATTAATGCTGGTGGTGTTATTAACTGTTTTGCCGAAGTGGACGGAAGAAGTGCTGAATGGGCAATGGATAAAGCAGCTCAAATTTATAATACCACAACAGAAATAATTAATGGTTCTAGAACTAACAATATTCCTACTTATGCGATTGCCAACAAAATGGCTGAGGACAGAATTAAACAAGCAAAATAATACGATGTTAAGGAGTATGGAGAAATGTTAAGCAGAAGATATTTAAGAATTAAAGTGTTTCAAGCACTATATGCTTATTATCAGTCGGATGATAAGAATTTGAAGAAAGTAGAAAGTGAATTGTTCTTAAGTATAGAGAAAATGTACGATCTATACCTAATGCTTTTAATTTTAGGTCCAGAATTGTTTCATCAATCTAAATTAAAAATGGATGGAGCCAAAAATAAAATGCTTCCTACCAAAGAAGACCTTGACCCAAATACAAAATTTATAGATAACAAATTATTTGACTTACTCGAAAACAATAGTAATCTAAAGAATTTAATTAAAGAGAAAAAGCTATCTTGGAGTAACGACCAGGAACTAATGATTAAGCTAAACGCTTTTTTAAAAGGGCATGAAATATATAAAAATTATGTAGCTAGCACA
Source organism: uncultured Vicingus sp. (assembly GCA_964360245.1). Taxonomy (GTDB): domain Bacteria; phylum Bacteroidota; class Bacteroidia; order Flavobacteriales_E; family Vicingaceae. The sequence continues at coordinate 6,620 of CAYHWX010000025.1, read as the reverse complement.
ACCTCTTCTTTTGAGGAAGATCAAAAATTTGTTGTCGATTTTTATAAAAAAATAATTCCAGAATTTGATTTACTCTTATCTGTATTACAGGATAAAAGTATTTTTTGGGGATTGGAAGAAATCGATTTTATTTTAAGCATGATTTTGAAAACGGTAAAAAAATTCACACCAAAATCAACTACTTTTGAAAAATTACTACCACTTTATAGAGAAGAAGAAGAAGACATACAGTTTGTAAAAGATTTACTTCATGAAACAATTGCAAACGATAAAGAAAACTCCAAATTAATTGCTGATAAAACAAAAAATTGGGATGTTGAACGGATAGCTATGGTAGATATTATTTTAATGAAAATGGCGTTGTCAGAATTATTGTATTTCAAATCAATTCCTGTAAAAGTAACCTTAAACGAGTACATTGAACTTTCTAAATGGTACAGTTCTCCAAAAAGTAAAATATTTGTAAACGGAGTGTTAGATAAACTGGTACTTGAATTGAAAGAAAAAGGTCAACTCAAAAAAATAGGAAGAGGATTGTTGGAGAGTTAGTTTAGAGTTAAGATTTTCCCTTTCACATATTATCTTTCTCATCTCCCATCTTCAATTAATTACCCACCACCCATTAAAATGGAAGTATTAATTTCATATTTTTTATGGGAGCGAATGCCAATTCCGATATATTTTAACTCTGAATTTAATAAAGCTTTTCGTTGATTTAAGCTTTCTTTATCCTCATCAATTAACAAATCGATAACTATTGAAAGTGCATCGGGATAGCCGTATTGATTACATTCTCTAATAATTTTGTATTTGTTTTTAAATTTTTCCATGCGTTCTTCAAAACTTTTAGAGTCTTCAGAACGGTGTCCTTTTTTCCCTAGTCGTCCCATTTCTTTTGAATGTTGGATGGCTTCTTTAAATAAATCATCTTGAGGTTCTAGTGGCGGCATCGAATCTTGTTCGGCTAATGTTTTTACTAAAGAACGGTAGAATTTATTTTTAGGTAACCTCATATCGTCCATGTAATCTTTTAAGTAGGTTTCAGCAAAAAGTTTACCGTTCATTCGAGCTAAGTTGATGTAAAAAATTACTTTTTTTTCTTGAAAGGAGACATCTTTTAATGTTCGGGCACTATTAGCAATTGCTAAATCTTTTGTTTTCCACGATTCAAAAGGTGTTATTTTTTGAGCAGATACGCTAGCAGTAACAACTAATAGCAAGGGAAAAATGTAAAAACAATTTTTTGTCAACAAATAATTTTATTTGTCGGCAAAACTATTCATTTAATCGATAAAATTAAACATCTAAAACTATTTTTTAATTAAAAATACCTGCTCGCCGTTAATAAAAGTTTGGAGTACTTTTACAAGTAAAACATTTTCTTCTTTTGTTCTTATCAGGTCATCATTTAAGATAATAAAATCAGCATTTTTACCCACTTCTAAACTTCCTTTTTCATTTTCTTCAAAATTGGATATGGCTGCCCAAATGGTCATCCCTTTTAATGCTTCTTGTCGAGATAATGCATTTTCTGGTTGAAATCCATGAGGTGGAAATCCTTTTTTATCCTTTCTTGCAACAGCAGCATAAAAAGTAGCAATTGGACTAATATCCTCCACAGGAAAGTCTGTCCCTAAAGCAACCAACCCATTTTGTTTTAATAATTGTTGGTAAGCATACGCATTTTTAACACGTTCGTCGCCTAACCTTTCTTTTGCCCAGTACATATCCGAAGTTGCATGAGTAGGTTGGATAGATGGTATGATGGTAAATTTTTTAAACTTCTCTATATCTTGAGTACTAACAATTTGTGCGTGTTCAATTCGCCAACGTTTGTCATTTACTCCTTTCAAAATGTTACCATAAATAGAAAGTATTAAACGGTTGGCAGAGTCACCAATGCAATGTGTGTTCATTTGAAATCCTTTGTCGTAGATGAGTTGGGCGTACTTTTGATAGAAATCAACTTCATTAATTTGTAACCCATAAAGTTCTTGCTCAATAATGTCGGAGTAGGGCTCGAGTAAACAAGCACCTCTCGAACCTAAAGCACCATCGGCATAAAATTTAAAAGAACAAACACTTAATCTATCAGTTTTGTAAGGTCCTTTTTTAAGATAAAAATCAAGCATATCTTTTGTGCCACTAATCATGGCATAAACTTTTATTTTCAGTTTACCTTCTTGTTGTAATTGATCAATCAAATCAATGGTATCTTTTGTTAAACCAGCATCATCCACAGTGGTAATTCCCACTTCAAAAAGTTTTTGTTGAGCATTTATTAAAGCAGTTGTCAACTCATTTTTAGAAGGTTGAGGAATTAATTTCGTTACCAAATCAATTGCATTATCAATAAGAATTCCTGTTGGTTCGGGATGGTATTTTGAGGATGAATTTGTTTCAGAGCGAGTGTTATTATTGAGTTTAAATTCCCCTTTATTTTGTTCTACATTAAAAGTGATGATTCCTCCATCAACTTTTGTTTGGTAGGTGATGTTTGCTCTTCTCAACACTTCAGCATTCGCAATTGCTGCATGTCCATCTATTCTGGTTAAAAATACCGCACGACTGGGAAATAACTCATTTAATTTTTTATTGGTTGGAAAATCTTTTACTTTCCAATCATTTTGATCCCATCCTCTACCAATTATCCATTCGTTATTATTAGTCTTTGCAAAAGCAACCACTCGTTGTACGACTTCGTCAAACGATTTTGTTCCAACTAAATTAACTTCTTTTAAGCTTAATGCATAACCAACAAAATGACAATGAGCATCAATAAAACCAGGATAAATAGGTTTTTTTTTAGCGTCAATAATTTTAGTTGCAGAATATTTGTTTAAAATTTCATTTTCTGCACCTATGGCAATTATTTTTCCATTGGTTATCACCATTGCTTCTGCAACATCAAAGGCATCATTTACAGTATATATTTTTGCATTGTGAACAATTAAATCAGCTTGCTCAGTATTGCTACAACTCAAAGAAAATAATAAGAACATAAAAAGAAGATTTTTAGTGAAGAACTTCATACTATTTTATTAAGAAAGGGGAGTTTAGCTTTAATTTTTTCGATGTCAATTAGCATTAACAATGAAATTAACAATAAAATTAATCCAGGAATTTTATAACGCACAATTGCTCCAAAAACTGGTGTAGTTAATCCTATCAAAACAAACAAATTAACTACAAAAATTAGATTAAGATAGAATAAATTTTTATGTGAATTATCGATTTTTTTTCTAAAAAATAGGATTAGGACAATACAGGCGATTACTAACATATTTTCTATAGCACTTAACCAAACAAACAAAGAGGTGCATTCCCAAAAATAAGGTCTAAATACAGTGTTGATAAGAGCCGAAGGTATGTTTTTTAATAGAGAAAAACCATCCGATAATTCGGGAATAATAAACCCACTATTAGCAGGAACCTCTGCTATAAAACGCGAAAAAGTTTGTTGTTTATTAGCAATTTGAAAAACAAAATCTAGTTGATTATTAATTATTGGAGCAACATTGATGGTAATTATAAATAGTAAAACAGCAATAAGATGTCCGAAAATAGAATTTTTTAACTTTAGGTAATGGTTTATTAAATATCCGAAAACTGGTACAGATAAAGCGATAAGGATATAAAATTTAGTATAAACCAATATAATAATAGCAAAAGAAATGAACAACAAATAGCTAATTTTAAAATGCTGTGTTAGTTTAAATAAATAATTAAAGAACAATCCTAAAGCAAAAACGATAATGCCTTCTTTTAGTAAACCAGAACCCCAAAATAAAATAGAAGGCACCAAAAAAATTACATAAAATAATAATTTTTCTTTATCCTTTAAAAAATATTTAAATGCCTTATAAATTAGTGTTAAGCCAATTAATGAAACAAAATTGATAAAGATGTGATGCACTTGAAAATAACCAAATGAAAACAGCCTTACCAATGCATTAAACCGAATAATGATGTGGCTGTCGCTGATAAGATCAGAAGAATAAGGTCTATTCCAATGATTCATAAAATGGTAATAGTTGACATAATAATAATTGTAATTAAAATCAAAACCAAACAACATTTTAAAATAGTCCAAAGGATTGGTTTTTAGAGCATCATATAGCACTTTGCTATCGTCGAAATATTTAAAAATATCTGCTGTATCTCTATTGTTGTAGTATTTGGTGTAAATAAGAGTTAATAGGATACTTACGCCAATTTTAATTCCGAAAATAATAATAAACCAATAATTAGGAATTTTACTGTCTTTAAAAAATGACAACTTGCTAATTAGAAAGCAGAAAACAATAAAATAAAATGTGCTGAGTAAAAATTCTATCATAGTAACTCGACTGAGGTGGATAAAAATAGTAAAATAATTCACGTATTTTTGTTTTATGACAAAGAAAGAGCATTATCGGTTATTTGTATCATATTTTAGTAAACATCAACCCGATGCCAAAACAGAACTCAACTATACCAATCCTTATGAATTGCTGGTAGCAGTAATTTTATCTGCACAATGTACCGACAAAAGAGTGAACATTGTTACCAAAGATTTGTTTAAAAGATTTCCTGAAGCTGATTCCTTGGCAGTAGCAGATGTAGCTGAAGTTTTTGAATATATTAAAAGCATTAGTTATCCCAACAACAAAGCCAAACATTTAGTAGGAATGGCTAAAATTTTGGTGAATGAGTTTAACAATGTTGTTCCTGCTGCTATAGAGGAATTGCAAACAATGCCTGGTGTTGGTCGTAAAACAGCAAATGTTATTGCAAGTGTTATTTATAATCAACCAACTATGGCAGTTGACACGCATGTTTTTAGAGTAGCAAATAGAATAGGATTAACCACCAATGCAAAAACACCACTTGAAACAGAAAAACAATTGGTAAAATATTTGCCTAAAGAAGTTATATCTCTTGCACATCATTGGTTAATATTACATGGAAGATATGTTTGTGTTGCTCGAAAACCTAAATGCGAAAGTTGTGAAATAAAAAGTTTTTGTAAATCTTTTGGTAAGTTTTAACATTTTTAGAATTGAAGAGAAAACGGTTTTTATCACAAAATTATATGCAAAGAACCAAAGTTTAAATACCTGTACATTATCTTGAAATAAGTTTATATTTGCTTCAATAAAACCAATAAATAAACAACATGGGCATAAAGTTACGACTCACCATCATGAACTTTCTTCAATTTTTTATTTGGTGAGCATGGTTAATCACTATTGGTGGATATTGGTTTCAAACCAAACAATGGAGTGGGGCTGAATTTGGAGCAATTTTCTCCACAATTGGCATTGCATCCTTGTTTATGCCTGCCATAGCTGGTATTATTGCAGACCGCTGGATTAATGCCGAAAAATTATTGGGTGCTTTTCATCTTATTGGAGCAATCGTACTATTTACCGTTCCATTAACAGAATCGCCAACAGCTATGTTTTGGGTAATGTTGATTAACATGATTTTTTATATGCCCACCATTTCACTTTCTATTGCCGTTGCGTACGCTGCGTTAAAAAAAGAAAAACTGGATGTAATAAAAGTATTTCCGCCAATTAGAGTTTGGGGAACTATTGGTTTTATCGTTGCCATGTGGACTGTTAGTTTATTAAAATTAGAAACATCAGCTGCTCAATTTTACATTGCTTCTGCAGCTTCACTACTACTAGGAGTTTATTCGTTTACTTTACCAAAATGTGAAATTGTCAAAAATTTTGATAAAAAAGATTTTATCACCTCATTAGGATTAAAAGCTTTTACCCTATTTAAACAAAAAAGAATGGCTTTATTTTTTGTGTTTTCTATGCTCTTAGGAGCGGCTTTGCAATTAACTAACATGTATGGAGATACTTTTTTACACGATTTTGCAAAAATGCCCGAATTTAAAGATTTGTTGGCGGTAAAATATCCAGCAATTATCATGTCTGTTTCTCAAATTTCTGAAACCGTTTTTATTCTTACCATTCCTTTTTTCTTAAAACGATTTGGCATTAAACAAGTGATGTTGATGAGCATGTTTGCATGGGTACTCCGATTTGCATTGTTAGGACTCGGAAACCCTGCCGATGGACTTTGGATGATTATTTTGTCGTGTATCGTTTACGGAATGGCATTCGATTTCTTCAACATTTCTGGCTCACTTTATATCGAAACAGAATCTGATTCAGGTATAAGAGCAAGTGCTCAAGGTTTGTTTATGATGATGACCAATGGCTTTGGTGCCATAATGGGAAGTGCGTTAAGCGGATTAATGATTGATGCATTTTTTAAAACACCAACTGGCGAATATTTATGGAAAGGAATTTGGTTTTCTTTTGCAATTTATTCTTTAGTAGTGGCAATTATTTTTGCTTTGGTGTTTAAATACAAACATAACCGAGAAGCAATAGTAGAGATTAAACATTAACTAGTAAACTTCCATAATTATAAGGGTTAAGATAACTTATCTTACAGACTTTTAACTTGTTTGAAAATCAAAGTACGAGAAGTTGTCAATAATATATTTTTGTAAACATCAAAAAGATAAAACCCAAAATAAAATTATACCCTTATTTTGCTTGAGCATTTTTAAGTGTATGATTTTTCTAGCAAGATACCGCAAAAATGTTATTATT
>CAYHWX010000024.1:18870-39257 GCA_964360245.1 uncultured Vicingus sp. | reverse complement strand
ATAGTGAGAAAAATTAGAGAAAATATAATTGAAAAAGCACTGTTTTTTTGTGCTTTTATCACCATATTAACTACTCTTGGAATTATATTTATTTTAGTTTACCAAACCTATGGGTTTTTTAAAGAAGTTTCTATACTTGAATTTTTAACCGACTCACAATGGACACCTTTGTTTGCTGACAAACATTTTGGTATTTTACCCTTATTATCAGGAACGTTATTAACTTCATTTATTGCTCTTTTGTTTGCTTTGCCTATAGGATTGTCTATTGCTATTTATCTTAACGAATTTGCTCCAAAAAGTTTTAGAAAAACCATCAAACCTTTATTAGAATTGTTGGCAGCAGTACCTACAGTAGTGTATGGTTTTTTTGCACTAATCGTAGTAACGCCATTTTTACAATTATTTTTTCCTTCTATGTCAGGCTTTAATGGCTTATCAGCTGGTTTGGTAATGGGAATTATGATTATTCCTTACATTTCTTCGTTAAGCGAAGATGCACTTTATGCCGTTCCAAAATCGCTACGAGAAGCTTCTTACGGAATGGGCTCAACACGCTTGCAAACCGCATTTAGAGTTACAGTTCCTGCGGCTTCGTCAGGCATTATTGTTTCTATTATTTTAGCACTTTCTCGAGTCATAGGCGAAACTATGATTGTTGCCATTGCTGCAGGTATGCAACCCCGACTAACTTTAAACCCTTTAGTTCCAGTAGAAACCATTACTGCCTACATTGTTCAGGTAAGTTCGGGAGATGTTCCTTTTGGTTCTATCGAGTACAAAACTATTTATGCTGCAGGAATCGCTTTGTTTGTTTTCACATTTATACTAAACAACATCAGTTTTTGGATTAAGAAAAAATACCAAGAAAAGTATGACTAACATCGAACGCAATAAAATAAAAGACAAAATATTTAATGTTTGGGGTATTATTAGTACGCTCATCGGGCTCATTTTATTGGCGTTGTTTATTGGTTATATTATTAATAAAGGGTTTACTCGAATAGATTGGGAGTTTATAACTAGTTTGCCATCAAGAAGAGCTGCTAAAACTGGAATTTATACGGCACTTTTAGGAAGTGTGTGGGTGTTGTTTTTAACAACTTTAATTTCAGTTCCTATTGGAGTTGGGGCAGGAATTTATTTGGAAGAATACAATAAAAAAAATTGGCTATCGAGTATGTTAGAAATTAATATTGCCAACTTGGCTGGCGTACCTTCAATTGTTTATGGGTTGCTAGGATTAGAAGTTTTTGGACGAATTTTAGGCTTTGGCGGAAGTTTGCTAACAGGAAGTTTAACCCTTTCATTATTGGTATTGCCAATCGTAATTGTTTCCACCAGAGAAGCTATAAAAGCAGTTCCAGGCTCAATAAAAGATGCTTCTATGGCGATGGGGGCTTCTAAGTGGCAAACCATTTGGTATCAGGTTTTACCAGCTTCAATTGGAGGAATATTAACGGGAGTAATTCTAGCAATTTCAAGAGCTGTAGGAGAAACGGCACCTTTAATTGTAATTGGTGCTTTGGCTTACGTTCCTTTTGCCCCAAAAACCCCAATGGATGAGTTTTCGGTGTTGCCCATACAAATTTATAATTGGGTTTCACGTCCACAAAAAGAGTTTATTGTTAATGCTGCCGCAGCAATTATTATTTTGTTGTTGATTACTTTTTTAATGAACGCTATTGCGGTATATTTTAGAAATAAATGGCAGAAAAAAATAAAATGGTAACACTCCTTTTTTATCCCCTTGAGGGGATTATAGGGGTGATATAAGTATTAAACTAATGAAAAATGCAAGATGTAGAAAAAGAACATATAATGACAAGTGCTCAAGAATTAATAATTGAAAAAAAAATCATTGTTGAAGCACGGAACGTAAATGTTTTTTACGGACATTTCCAAGCGCTAAAAGACATTAATATTGCTATGAAAGAAAATTCTGTTACCGCTTTTATAGGACCTTCAGGATGTGGAAAATCCACTTTTTTAAGATGCTTCAACCGGATGAATGATTACATTGAAAATTATACAGTTAATGGAGAAATACTAATAGATCAAAAGAAAATTAATTGGAAAAATGTAATTGTTGAGGAGTTAAGAAAAGAAGTTGGAATGGTGTTTCAAAAACCAAACCCTTTTCCAAAATCTATTTTTGAGAACGTGGCTTATGGACTTAAAATTCAAGGAATTAAAGACAAATCTTTTATTGAAGAAAGAGTTATCAAATCTATAAAAGATGTTGTTTTGTGGGAGGAAGTGAAAGATGATTTAAAAAAATCTGCTTTAGCTTTGTCTGGTGGACAACAACAACGGTTGTGTATTGCTAGAACACTAGCTGTTGAGCCAAAAATTATATTAATGGACGAACCAACATCAGCATTAGACCCTATTTCAACCTCCAAAATTGAAGAACTGATGTTTGAGTTAAAACAAAAATATACTATTATAATTGTTACGCACAACATGCAACAAGCAGCCAGAATAAGTGATAAAACGGCATTTTTTTACATGGGAGAAATTATAGAATATGATGACACTAAAACAATTTTTACTAAACCAACACAAGAAAAAACTCAAAATTACATTACTGGAAGATTTGGGTAACAGTTGAATTCCCCTCTTGAGAGGGGCAAGAAGTTCTTAGCAACTTGTTGCTTAGAAATTCTCGGGGTGTGTTTTACGCATCAAAATATAAATTAAAACAATATGACACATTTAGACTTAGAATTAAAACAAATAAAACAACAAGTTATCGAAATGATGAGCTTGGTAAGAAGTCAATTAGCTAAAGGAAAAGATGCAATTTTAACTTTTGATAAAGATTTGGTTCATGAAATAAACGCAAACGAAAACAGGGTTAATGCAATGGAGCTAAATATCGATAGAGCTATTGAAAATGCTTTAGCACTTTACAGCCCCGTTGCAGTTGACTTACGATTTGTTATGGCGGTATTTAAAATAAGTGCTGATTTGGAGCGAATTGCTGATAATGCTGTCGGTATCGCAAAATACATCAACAGTGTTGATACACAATTAGCACAAAAAAATTTGGATAAAATTCGTTTTACAGAAATGTATGAAAATGCTTTGATGATGTTAGATAATGTTTTTGAAGCTTTTGAAAAAGAAGACACCAAATTAGCAAGACAGGTATTTATTAAAGACGCTTTATTAAATGAAATAAACACCAACGCAGCCTATATTGCCATTGAATTAATACATGCAAAACCAGAAAAAATTCATAACTATTTGTATTTACTTTCCATTATTAGAAAATTAGAGCGAGTTGGTGATTTAACAAAAAATATTGCAGAAGAACTTATTTTTTACATAGAAGCGAAAGTTTTAAAACACAATTCAAAAGAAACTGAATAATTCTTCCCGTTTATAGTTAATAACTTAACATTCTTTTTGATGGTATTATACTTTCACTATAATAGATTTGTTGTTGATAAAACTAAAAGTTGATATGCAATTTGGATTTATAGAAATTTTAAGACTTGTAGGAGCGTTAGGTTTTTTCATTTATGGAATGAAAATAATGAGCGAAGGCATTCAAAAAGCTGCGGGAAGTAGTTTAAGAAAAATGCTCAGTTTCATGACTAAAAATAAATTTTTAGGTGTGTTTTCAGGCTTTTTAATTACTTGTGTCATTCAATCTTCATCTGCCACCACCGTAATGACTGTTAGTTTTGTTAATGCGGGGCTAATCTCTCTTATGGAGTCGGCTGGAGTTATGTTGGGAGCCAACATTGGTACAACCATTACTTCTTGGTTGTTTGCTTTATTAGGTTTTAAAGTAGGTGTTTCTGCATTTTCTCTTCCTTTAATAGCTATTGCCGTTCCAATGCTTTTTGCCAAAAAAAATAAACTAAAATACTTAGGCGAATTTATTTTAGGATTTGCTATTTTATTTTGGGGATTATCTGAATTAAAAGAGGCTGTTCCTGTTATTAAAAACAACTCACAAGTAATGAGTTTCTTAGAAAATTTTACCCAACCTAGTTTTTTAAGCAACATTTTATTTGTGTTGGTTGGAGTGGCAATAACAGTTGTAGTTCAATCATCAAGTGCAACTATGGCATTAACACAAACACTTTGTTTTACAGGAATAATTCCTTTTGAGATGGCTATTGCCATGGTGTTGGGTGCAAATACTGGCACAACAATATCAGCAGAGTTAGCCGCTATTCCTGCTAATGTTCATGCAAAACGTTCGGCACGTATTCACTCTTTATTTAACATTTTTGGAGTATCATGGATGATATTTGTCATCTCGTTCACTCCATTTTTAGATTCAGTAAACTGGTTCGCCACCACAGTATTAGGAGGACAAAATACCCTTACACCTATTGGAATGCCTATTGGACTAGCTATTTTTCATACCATTTTTAACACCTTAAATGTTTTAATTATGATATGGTTTGTAAATTGGGTGGTTAAATTAGCAGTGCTAACTATAAAATCCAAAGGGGAGTTTGATGAAGAATATCATTTGGAGTATATCAACACAGGAATTACTACAACTCCTGATTTATCAGTATTTGAAGCACAAAAAGAAATTGCAAAATTTGGCGATATCACTAGAAAGATGAATGGGTTTGTAAAAAATTTAATTACTGAACAAGATGCAAAGATGATGAGTGTTGCTTTGGCAAAAATAAAAAAATATGAGGACATAACTGATAAAATAGAAGCAGAAGTTGCCGATTATTTAACCAAAATCTCTCAAGGAGAAATGAGCGAAAAGCTTTCCTTACGAATTAGAGGAATGTTAAGAATTATAGTAAACTTGGAGCGTATAGGCGATATTTATTTTCAAATGTCGAAAACCATTGAAAGAAAACATGAAAATAAAGTTTGGTTTACTCCAGAACAACGTAAAAATATTTTAGATATGTTTAGTGTGGTTGAAGATGCGTTTATTAACATGTGTAGCAATTTACATTGTAATTACGATGATGTAACTATTAATAAAGCAATAGAATTAGAAAATGCGATTAATAACTTTAGAACAATTCTTAGAAAAGAACATTTTATTAATGTTGAAAAATCAGAATATAATTTTAAAAGTGCAACAGCATATAGCGAACTTTATAGTGCCTTAGAAAAAGTAGGAGACCACATTATTAATGTTAACGAAGGAATTACTGATAAACGCTAAATTATTATTTCACTTTAATTATAGAACATTTTTATTTTTATCACCTACAAATAAAACAAATGAGTAACGAAAAAATATTATTAGTTGATGACGAGCAAGATATTATAGAATTTCTAGGATATAACCTTACGAAAGAAGGATACAATGTTACCACCACAACTAACGGAAAAGAAGCCATTGAAATTGCAAAAAAAATAAAACCAGATTTGATTATTTTAGATGTGATGATGCCCGAAATGGACGGCATAGAAACTTGCCAAGAAATCAGGCAGATAGAAGAATTAAAAAATACACTCATTATTTTTTTAAGTGCTAGAGGGGAAGATTATTCTCAAGTTGCTGGTTTTGATGCTGGAGCTGATGATTATATTACCAAGCCAATTAAACCAAGATTATTGGTTAGTCGAGTAAAAGCCATTTTAAGAAGAAAATCAGGAATCGAGAAAATAGCCCTTGACGAACAACATGGTGATATTAAAATAGATAGAGAAAAATATTTGGTATATAAAGAAGGTAACGAATATTCCTTACCCAAAAAAGAATTCGAATTGTTAGCTTTATTAATCTCTAAACCAGGGAAAGTTTTTACCCGCGATGTAATTTTAGAAAGTGTTTGGGGTGGCGATGTAGTGGTTGGAGATCGAACCATTGATGTTCATATTCGGAAACTCAGAGAAAAACTAGGAGACCATTATATCAAAACTATTAAAGGAGTTGGCTATAAATTTGAAATTTAGTTTTAAACAGCCCACTCAACCAATAAACCACTCAACTTCTAACCCTCTCAACTCTTCATCTATTTTACTTAATTTTGTAGTGTGAAAAATCTAACACCAAAAGGCATTGCCATTCGAATAGCTTTTTTTGTTTCAATTACAGTAACTGTAATTGTTTTTTTATCAGAATATTACTCAGAATCCATTCATTTTCTCTCCTTATTCTTAGTGTTTTCATCGTCATTGATTATTTCCTATTTTGGATTTTTAGTAGCAATAGAGCAATTTATTTATAAAAAAATTAAACTTATATATAGGACTATTCATACTTTAAAATTGAAAAAAGACGAGGCACTAGCTGATTTCAGCCTCGATAAAGATGTTATCTCACAAGTACGTGAAGAAGTGATTGAATGGGATAAAAAAAATAAACAAGAAATAGAAAGTTTAAAAGAAACAGAATCTTATCGTAGAGAGTTTGTTGGCAATGTTTCTCACGAACTTAAAACACCCATTTTTAGCATTCAAGGGTATTTATTAACATTATTAGAAGGTGGTATTTTTGATGAAAAAATTAATGTTGACTACCTCGAAAGAGCTAATAAAAGCGTTGACAGAATGATTGCACTAATTGAGGATTTAGATGTGATAAGTAAATTAGAGTCGGGAGTGATAGAAATGAATATTAAAAAAATTAACCTCATTGAAGTAACAATGGATGTAGTTACCTCGTTAGAAACAAAAGCCTTTGAAAAAAGCATTCACATCAAAATTCAAAATAGCTTAAACAAACCTGTTTGGGTAATGGCAGACGAAGAAAAAATAAACCAAGTGTTGGTTAACTTAATTATTAACTCCATAAAATACGGTAAGGAAAATGGCGAAACCATTATTAAATTTCATGATTTAGATGAAAACATTTTAATTGAAGTTTCCGATGATGGACAAGGTATTGAAGAAAAACATCACAAACGATTGTTCGAACGTTTTTATAGAACCGACCGTGGTAGAGCCAGAAATAGCGGTGGAACAGGATTGGGTTTGGCAATAGTTAAACACATTATCGAGGCACATCATCAAACTATCAATGTTAGAAGTTCTATTGATGTAGGCTCTACTTTTTCGTTTACACTAAAAAAAGCTTAATATCAATAATTTCATCGGATGACTTCAAGTCATCCGGTGAAATTATGTTACTTTGTAGTATGCAAATTCAACTTTCGGTTGTCATCATCACCTTTAATGAAGAAAAAAACATTGCCAGATGTATAGATTCTGTTATGGCTGTTGCTGAAGATATTGTGGTAGTTGACTCCTTTTCAACCGATAAAACCAAACAAATTTGTTTAGAAAAAAAAGTTCGTTTTGTTGAGCATCATTTCGATGGACACATTGAGCAAAAAAATTGGGCGATAACACAAGCTAAATACAAACATGTACTTTCCTTAGATGCAGATGAAGCATTGACAAAAGAATTAGCATCAGAAATAATTAAAGTAAAAAGTAACTGGCAATATGATGGATACAGCTTTAATCGATTAACCAATTTTTGTGGTTCTTGGATAAAACATTGCGGATGGTATCCTGATAAAAAATTACGTTTATGGAATGTTACTAAAGGAAAATGGGGTGGTGTAAACCCTCACGATAAAGTTATAATGGAAGAAGGAACTAAAATAACACACATTAATTTTGACCTTTTACATTTTTCCTTTTATACCATCGAACAACACTTAAAACAAATTGATTACTTTACAGATATAAGTGCCAAAGCTGCTTTTGAAAAAGAAAAAAAGAGTAATGGAGTTATCATTTTTTACAAATCAACTTTTAAATTTATTCGAGATTATTTCTTAAAATTTGGTTTTTTAGATGGTTATTATGGCTATGTAGTTTGTAAAAATTCTGCCTTTGCAACAGCACAAAAATATCGTAAATTAAGAAATTTAAACAACCCTAAACAAATTGCTTAAGGATACTAAAATATGCTTTTTTAATACAACTCCTTTTTGGGGTGGTGGTGAAAAGTTGCATTTAGAATATGCGTTGGAGTTTAAAAAATTAAACTATCCAGTTTGTGTGGCTGCAAAAAAAGATGCTCCATTTTATAAAAAAAGCGTAGAAGAAAACTTAGAGATAGAAGCTTTTTCTATTTCTAATCTATCATTTTTAAATAAAATCAAATTTTTAAAATTGGTTCAATATTTTAAACAATCACAAATTCATACTGTATTTATCTCAGCTTCACCAGATTTAAAAATAGCTGCACCTGCAGCCAAAAAAGCAGGAGTAACAAACATTGTTTATTTAAGAGGATTGGCAGTTTTAATTAAAAACAATTCATTAAATAAAAAACTATTAACTCAAACAGTAACGCACATCATAGCCAATTCGGAAGAAACCAAACGAAAAATAACCGAGAACTTTAATAATTCGGAATTAGAAAAAAAGACGAAAGTAATTTACCATGGCATTGATTTAGAACTTTTTGATAAAAACTATATCGCACAACAACCTATTTACATTAAAAAAGAAGGTGAAATAATTTTTGGAAATGCAGGAAGATTAACAAAACAAAAAGGACAACATTATTTAATTGATATCGCCAATAAGTTAAATGAGAAAAAACTAAATTTTAAAATCTTAATTGCAGGACAAGGTGAGTCGGAGAAAGAGCTAAAACAGCTAATTAAAACTAATAAATTAGAAGATAAAGTTCTGCTATTGGGTTTTGTAAAAAACATTGAAGGCTTCATGAAAAGCTTGGATGTTTTTGTTTTAACATCGATTTGGGAGGGATTTGGCTATGTAATTGTGGAAGCAATGGCGGCAAAAAAACCTGTTGTTGCTTTTGATATTACTAGCAATCCAGAAATAATTGCAGTTAACGAAACAGGTTTTTTAATACCTCATCCTAATATCAACAAATTTTCAGAGCAGTTAGCAATTCTTGCTCAAGATAAAGAACTTAGAATAAAATTTGGTGTTAATGGGAGAAAAAGAGCGGAAGAAAAATTTCAATTGAATCTTATTATTAAAGAGATAGAAGCATATCTTTTTACTTAATATATTATGGAAACCCCATCAATTAAGAATCTTCTTTAAAAACAAACATTAATATTCATAAAAATATCCGAATTTTATAAGTTCGCATCATAAGTTATTAATGACTTTAGCGTTTTAATATACATGAGTAATAATTACCAAATATTAATTACCAAGCTCGATGCTTTTATACGTAAGTACTATAAAAATAGGCTTATAAAGGGTGGAATTTATACGCTTGGTTTGTTAGTTATTTCGTTTATAGTTTTTACTTCTTTAGAGTATTTTGGTCAGTTTAGCATAACTGGAAGAACTATTTTATTTTACTCCTTTATAACAACTACAGCATATCTTTTTACTAATTACATTATAATTCCCATTGCAAAACTTTACAAATTTGGCAAAGTAATTAACCACCAACAAGCAGCACAAATTATAGGTAATCATTTTGAGGAAGTAAAAGATAAATTGATTAATGTTTTACAATTGGAGCAGTTGGCAGAAACCAAAAGCAATAATTTATTGTTGGCAAGCATCGACCAAAAATCAATGGAATTAAAACCGATTCCTTTCTCCAATGCTGTTAATTTGCTGGAGAACAAAAAACACCTTAAATATTTACTTATTCCACTTTTATTGTTCATCGGAATATCAATCGTTTCACCAAAAATTTTTACTATTGGAACAGAGAGATTGGTCAATCACAATGTTTATATTGCCCCTGTTGCTCCATTTAAAATTGAAATCAATAATAAGGAATTAACAGTTTTAAAAAATAAAGATTTTAACTTAGAGGTATCTGTTTCTGGAAGTCAATTACCCGATAAAATCTATTTAGAACAAAATGGCAATAAATTTCCATTAAGCAAAACCAACAGAAGAACCTATTCTTATGACTTTAAAAACGTTCAAGAAAATAAAGAATTTAAACTATATGCTTCAGGATTTTATTCAGAAGAATACGAACTAGCGGTTATTCCAAATCCACTTTTAATAGGATTTACAGTTAACATTAAGTACCCAAAATACCTATCCAAAAAAGATGAGATTTTATCGAATACAGGAGATTTAGTTTTGCCAGAAGGAACTCAGCTAAAATGGAATATTCAAACGGAAGATGCAGACCATTTGAATTTAATTTTTGGTGATAGTTTATATAAACTTAAACCCACCAACCATAATGTTTCTTTTTCTAAAAAAGCTGTTAAGAATGAAGGTTATGCTTTTATTCCATCTAATAAATTTGTTCCTAATGGAGACACTATAATATATTCTTTACAAGTTATTCCTGATAAATTTCCTGCTATACTAGCAGATGAAAAAAGAGACTCAACAAATGACAATAGAATTTATTTTAGAGGAGAAATAGCTGATGACTATGGGTTTTCGGCTTTACAATTTAATTATAGAATTACAACTGTAATTGATTCTTTGGCTGGTAGAAATGAATTAAAATCAGTTAAAATTCCATTTAATTCTGCGGTAACTCAAGATGAGTTTTTTCATTTCTGGAATTTAGAGGAGTTAAATATACTACCTGGAGATGAAATTGAGTATTATTTTGAGGTTTGGGATAATGATGGAGTTAATGGACGTAAACCTGCTAAAACGAGCTTAAAGGTATTTAAATCAAAAACCATTAAAGAGCGAAATATAGATGCATCTAATTCAAACAAAGACATTAAGAAAAACTTAAGCGAAAGTATTAG
Organism: uncultured Vicingus sp.; assembly: GCA_964360245.1. GTDB lineage: Bacteria > Bacteroidota > Bacteroidia > Flavobacteriales_E > Vicingaceae. Next base: position 28,620 of record CAYHWX010000024.1, on the reverse strand, counting down.
TGAAGCCAAACAAATACAAAAAGATTTAGAAGATTTAAAAAAGAAATTAGGAGAGAAAAAAGAATTAGGATGGGAAGAAAAACAAAAAATGAAAGAACTATTAGATAAACAAAAAGAGTTGGAGAAAAGGGTAAATGAAATTCAAAAAGAAAATCAAAAAAATAATAATCAACAAAATGAATACAAACAATTCAACGAAGAATTATTAAAAAAACAAGAGCAACTTCAGAAATTATTTGATGAATTAATGACGGATGAGATGAAAGAGATGATGCAAAAATTGCAAGAAATGATGGATAAATTAGATAAAAATAGTTTTGAAAATGAGTTGGATAAAATCGACATGTCCAATAAAGATTTGGAAAAAGAATTAGACAGGTCGTTAGAATTGTTTAAACAAATGGAATTTGAACAAAAGTTAGATGAGGTAAAAAGTAAATTAGAAGAATTAGCAAAAAAACAAAATGAGTTAGCCGAAGATACTAAAAACAAAAAAGAAGAAAACGACAAACTAAACGATAAACAGGAAGAGTTAGCTAAAGAATTTGAGGATGTTAAAAAAGAACTAGATGAACTTCAAAAAATGGACAAAGAATTGGAAAATCCTAAAGGAATGGAAGACTCCAAAAAAGAGCAAGAAGAAATTTCTGATGAAATGAAAAATAGTTCAGACCAAATACAGGATAAGAAAAATAAAAAAGCAGCTGAATCTCAAAAAAATGCTGCACAAAAAATGGCTGAGATGGCACAAAAAATGGCTGCTATGCAACAAGAAGCCGAACAATCAGGTGAAGATATGGACGCTTTAAGACAACTATTAGATAACCTACTTCATTTGTCATTTGAACAAGAAGATTTAATGGAAACCTATAAAATGATGGACAGAAATAGTCCGGAATACATTAAAGCAACACAACATCAAAAGAAGCTGAAAGATGATGCTAAAATGATTGAGGATTCACTTTTCGCCTTAAGTAAAAGAGTTGTTCAACTCGAATCTACCATTAACAAAGAAATTAGTGCAATCAACAACAATATGGAAAAAACCATTAATTATATGGCTGATCGAGAAATACAAATGGCAGGTGCTAGACAACAATATGTGATGACTTCCATTAATAATTTAGCTCTTTTGTTTGATGAGGTGTTGCAACAAATGCAAAAACAAGCACAACAAAAACCAGGAGAAGGAAGTTGCAACAAACCAGGAGGAAATGGACAACCAAAACCAGGTTTTGGAACTGTAAAAAAAATGCAAGAAAAACTTCAAAAACAAATGGAGGAGATGAAAAAAGCAATGGAAAAAGGAAGTAAACCTGGAGGAAAAAAGCCTGGAGACAAAGAAGGGGAAGGAATGGGAGTTGGTGGAATGAGCAAGTCTTTGGCACAAATGGCGGCTCAACAAGCTAAAATTAGAGAAGAGTTAAATAAATTAAAAGACGGAAAAAATGGACAGGGAATTAATGGATTATCAAAATTAATGGAACAAAATGAAACCGATATCGTAAATAAACGTATCACTCAGCAAACATTAAACAGACAACAAGAAATTTTAACAAGATTGTTAGAATCAGAAAAAGCTGACAGAGAAAGAGAATGGGATGATAAAAGAGAATCTAAAGAAGGGAAAACAAAAACAGAAAACAACCCTGAGCTTTTTTTTGAGTATAATAAAGAAAAAGAACAAGAGGTGGATTTAATTAAGACAACACCACCCAACTTAAATAGTTTTTATAAGAAAAAAGTAACGCAATATTTTCAAAACATTAATCAATGATTCAAAATGGTATAATTCAAAACATCGAATTGTCTTCTAAACTTGAAAACCTAGTTCAAATAGAAACTTTTGTGGATGAGGTTTGTGAGTATTATGACATCAGTGAAGATAATTATGGTAATATTTTAATTGCACTAACCGAAGCAGTTAATAATGCAATAACTCATGGTAATCACCTTAATCCCAATAAAAAAGTTTCTTTAAAAATGGGGACAAGCGAAAGCGAGGTATTATTTACAATCAAAGACGAAGGAGATGGATTTGATTTTAAGAATGTTCCAGACCCAACCTTACCTGAAAATATTCAAAAATTAAATGGAAGGGGAATCTTTTTAATTAGAAGCCTTGCGGATGATGTTGTATTTGAAGGAAATGGCTCTATTATTAAATTAAAATTCTGTATATCAGCTAATTAATGGTTGAAAATAGTAATTTTTCTTTTTTTTCTGAAGACATTTCTTTTGCTTTAAAAAATCAAGCTAAAATAAAAGAATGGGTATTATTATCTATTCTAAAAGAGGGAAAAACTGCAGGAGAAATAACATACATTTTTTGTTCTGATGAGTATCTCTATCAAATTAATTTAGAACACTTAAAACACAAAACATATACCGATATCATCACTTTTAATTATTGTGAAAACAATATAATTTCGGGCGATATTTTTATTAGTATTGACAGAGTAAAAGAAAATGCAACTGCCTATAATGTCACTTTTCAAAACGAACTTCACCGTGTAATAATACATGGCATCCTTCATTTAATTGGGTTTAATGATAAGACAATTGAAGACAAAGCGTTAATGCGTTCAAAGGAAGATTTTTATTTATCTTTGCTTTCTATTTAAAAAATTGTTTCACGTGAAACAAATCAAACAAATCGTTATTTTAAATGAATAAACATTATGATATCATTGTTGTTGGAGCAGGTCATGCGGGTTGTGAAGCTGCGGCAGCGGCAGCTAATTTAGGGTCCAAAACACTGTTAATTACAATGAACATGGATGCAATTGCACAGATGTCATGTAATCCAGCAATGGGCGGTGTTGCTAAAGGGCAAATTGTAAGAGAAATTGATGCTCTTGGTGGTTATTCAGGAATTGTAAGTGATAAAAGTGCTATACAATTTAAAATGTTGAACAGATCAAAAGGACCTGCAATGTGGAGTCCGAGAACTCAAAACGATAGAATGTTATTTTCTAAAGAATGGCGGTTGATGTTAGAGCAAACTGAAAACCTAGATTTTTGGCAAGACATGGTAGAGGAGTTAATTATTGAAAAAAATCAATGCGTGGGTGTAAAAACCCAAATAGGTGTTGAATTTAGATCAAAAGCTGTTATTCTAACCAATGGAACTTTTTTAAATGGAATAATACATATCGGTGAGAAACAGTTTGGTGGTGGCCGTGCAGGAGCTAAATCTTCTACAGGCATAACAGAACAATTAGTTTCGATTGGATTTGAATCTGGGCGAATGAAAACAGGAACCCCACCAAGAGTGGATGGTAGAACTTTAGATTATTCCAAAATGGAAGAACAACCAGGAGATGAAAATCCAAGTTGTTTCTCTTTTACTAATATTAACAAACTCACTAAACAGAAAAGTTGTTATATCACTTATACCAATTCTAATGTGCACGATGTATTACAAACTGGGTTTGAAAAATCACCTATGTTCTCTGGAAGGATACAAGGACTTGGTCCTAGGTATTGTCCTTCAATAGAAGACAAGATAGTTCGTTTTTCTGAGCGCGAAAGACACCAACTATTTATTGAACCAGAGGGGTGGAATACTGTAGAGATATATTTAAATGGGTTTTCAACTTCTTTGCCTGAGGATGTCCAACAACAAGCCATGAATTTAATTCCAGGTTTTGAGCATGCAAAAATGTTTCGTCCAGGTTATGCTATCGAATATGATTTTTTTCAACCTACACAGCTTAACAATACCTTAGAAACTAAGTTGCTTCCAAATTTATATTTTGCAGGGCAAATAAATGGCACAACTGGTTATGAAGAAGCTGCTGGCCAAGGATTAATAGCTGGAATTAATGCACACCTTAAAATTAACAATAAAGAACCTTTTGTGCTAAAAAGAGATCAAGCATATATTGGGGTTTTAATTGATGATTTAGTAACAAAAGGTACTTCTGAGCCTTATCGGATGTTTACCTCTAGAGCCGAATATAGAATACTTTTAAGGCAAGATAACGCTGATTTACGGTTAACTGCTCTTTCGTTTAATATTGGTTTAGCAAGAGAAGAACGCATGAAGAGGGTTGAAGAAAAAACAAAAACAATTAATACTATTATTAAAGATTTTGAGAAAACCAGTTTAATTCCAAAAGAGGTAAACACCTATTTAGAACGTCAAAATTCCTCATTACTGACTCAAAAAGTTAAAGCTTTTTCGGTAATAACAAGGCCTAACATTACTATAAAAGAGTTAATAGAACATAACAATAAACTGCAAAATAATCTTGCTGCCTATTCTGATGACGATATAGAAAGTGCAGAAATTTTAATGAAATATGGTGGTTATATTAAAAGAGAAAAAGATGTTGCTGAAAAAATAATGAGGTTAGAAGATATAGTTATCTTTAGGAATATAGATTATTCTAAATTAGCTTCTTTGTCTAGTGAGGCTGTTGATAAATTAACCAAAATAAAACCATCAACAATTGGTCAAGCTTCTCGAATTAGCGGAATATCACCTTCTGACATTTCTGTGTTAATGGTTTATATGGGGAGATAAAAAATTATGTTCCACGTGAAACAGTTTTGCTAAAATTCATTTTAATCTAAGAATTTAAAAGAAATAAGCCGTTTTTATGCGTTTTAACAAATGAAATACCCTTTTTGGTATAAGAACATTAAAAAACGGAGATGTCACATTAAAATATATGTTTTTAAAGTATTAAAAATCAAACAGTTAATTGTTTTTAAGCAAATTTTTGTAAAATTTTTGATTTTTAATGAATGATTTTTACAATTCCGTTATTTTTATGGTTTAATATAAAAATGTTTAAAAAAACAAACCTACCCCATTTATTTCTCTTTTTTCTTTTTTTGGCAATTCTTCCCTATTGTTATTTAAGTTTTTTTTCACAACCTATCGCAGAAGATTTTGGTTTTTCTAGTTATTATCAACAAAGCAACTTTTTCGAACTAATTGTGAATTCATATTACAAAATGAATGGAAGGTATATTGCTAATATTTTAATGTATTTAAATCCTATTTCTTTTAATAATTATTTAGGTTACAAACTTGTTCCTTTTTTGATGATTATTTTGATGATGATAGGAAATATATTAATAATTAAAGAGGTATTTTACTTTCTACCAAAGATTAAGCAGTTGATAATGGCGATGATGTTAAGTTTGCTTTATTTCCAAAATATGCCAATCATTTCGGAAGGATTATATTGGTACACAGCAGCCGTTATTTATCAAGGAGGAATAATCTGTTCGGTGTTTTATATCTCCTTATTTATTAAGTTGATTAGAAATAAAAATAAAAACACATTAATAGGAAAAACAATACTGACAGGGCTTCTTTTTATAACTTGTGGTTTTAACGAAGTACTTACGTTATTAATTTGTTTTTCATTATTAATAGCAACGATTATTGTTTTTTTAAATAAAAATGATGAGAGGAAAGGAGTACTCCTTCAATTTATTTTTTCAATAATATTTGCCTCGTTGATGGTTTTTTCTCCTGGTAATATTGTTAGAGAAGCCATGTATCAAAACAACAACAATATTCCATATTCGGTTTTTTTCTCGTTATTACAAATAATTAGATTTTCATTTTTTTGGATATTTTCGTTGGCATTAATTTTCGCTTCAATTATTTATTTACCAATTCATCAACAATGGAAAGAACAATCGATTTGGATAAAAAATTCATTTTATTTGAATCGATGGGTTTCTATTTTTATCCTTTTTGCAATCATTTTTATTTGTGTTTTTCCAGCCTATTTGGCTACTGGCATTTTAGGACAGCATAGAACCTTAAATGTTGCCTATTTTTTCTTTCTAATGATGTGGTTTATCAATCTTTCTGTTTGGTTTAATACGCTGAGTCGGATAAAAACAATAAACCTATCAAAGAAGCTGATTAATAGCCTGGCGTTTTTATTTTTAGTCGGAATTCTTTTTATGGGAAATGGCTATTATGCTTTAGTTGATATTTTTTCTGGAAAAGCACAAGAGTACAAGACTCAATTAGATAAACGAAATGCAACATTATTAACAGCAGCAAAAACAAAGCCTCAAAAAATCATTTTACCACCCATAACGGCAAGGCCAAAAACTTTATTTGTAATAGAGATTTCTAAAGACCCAAAATTTTGGACTAACCAAGGATATAATACTTATTTTCGTTTAGACTCCACTGAAATTAATATAGAATAGAAGCTAAAGGAAAAGGTAGTTTTTGTTGCTTATTGGCTTTTAAAACATTCTATTAAATAAATTAATTATTATTTTCGCCTAATGGTTTTTAGTAGCATTACATTTCTGCTTTATTTTTTACCGATTTTTCTTTTAGGTTACAACCTAATAAGGAAAGACTATAAAAATTTATTTATTCTTTTTGCAAGTATTATTTTTTACAGTTGGGGTGCTCCAAAATTCATTTTTATATTACTTTTTACTACAACGATTGATTTTTACTTGGTAAAAACCATGGATGTAGCTAAATCTGTTAAGGCTAGAAAATTATTACTTGTTTTATCATTGCTCATGAATTTAGGTTTATTGGCGTATTTTAAATACTCTAATTTCTTTATAGAAAATGTAAACGCATCACTCTCGTTAGTTGGAGTTAATGGAATCTCTTGGGTTAAAATTATTTTACCTATAGGTATTTCATTTTATACTTTTGAAACGGTTACTTATGTGGTTGATGTTTATAGAAAGGTACATAAACCACTCAATAATTTTTGGGATTATCAGCTTTATATCATTTTATTCCCAAAATTAATTGCTGGACCAATCGTTCGATTTCATACAATAGCCGATCAAATAAGTGAAAGAAAAGAAACAATAGATGATAAAATTCAAGGATTTTATCGATTTTGTTTAGGGTTAGCAAAAAAAATTCTAATTGCCAATGTTTTGGGTGAGCAGGCAGACTTGATTATGAATCAATCTCCCGAGCAATTAACCACAGCTATGTCGTGGATTGGTATTATTGCATATACTTTTCAAATATATTTCGATTTTTCTGGATATTCTGATATGGCATTAGGGTTGGGAAGAATGATTGGTTTTAATTTTCCAGAAAACTTTAATAATCCATACAACTCAAGAAGTATTTCTGAGTTTTGGAGAAGATGGCATATTTCACTTGGGCAATGGATGAAGAATTATTTATACATTCCTTTAGGCGGTAACCAAGTGAAATCAAAATATAAATTATTTTTTAATTTATGGCTAGTGTTTTTAATTTCTGGACTCTGGCATGGCGCCTCTTGGAACTTTGTATTATGGGGAGCATTTCATGGTATTTTTTTGATTTTAGATCGACTATTTTTATTGAAATTATTGGAAAAAATGGGAGGAGTTGTTAGTACTATTGTAACTTTTTTTATTGTATTAATTGGTTGGGTATTTTTTAGAACAGAAACATTAACAGATGCCATTCATTATCTTCAAAAAATGTTCAGTTTTACTGGACTAGCAGAAATAGAAGTGTCAAAAGAGTTTATTACAATTTTAATAATAGCAGTTTTCTTTTCTTTTATTGGAGCATTTCAATTTGGAAAAAATTTAGAACAAAAAATATATTTTCAAAAAAATCCTACTATAAAATGGTACGGAGTAATGATGCTGGTTTCTGTAATTTTATTTATTATTTCATTAAGTTCATTAACAGCAGATGGATTTAACCCATTTATCTATTTTAGATTCTAATGCAGACAAACACAAGCCATAAAAAAATAAAATCATTTCTATTCTTTATGGTGTTATTGCTGTTATGGATTCCTATTCTTCAAAAAGTCTTTACTATAGTAAAAGAGAAACCCTTGTCTGGTGCAATAACAACTATTGAGCAACCAGGTTGCTTACTTAAATATTGTATAACCGGAGAGTATCAAGATAAAATGGATGAATACTTAAAATCATCTTTTGGTTTTCGAAACTCTTTGATACGGTTAAATAATCAAAAAATGTATAGTTTCTTCAATCTTGCAAAAGCGAAAAACGTAGTTGTAGGAAAAGAAAATTTTTTATATGAAGAACCTTATATTACTTCCTATTTTGGGCAAAACTTTGTAGGAGAAGAAGTAGTTGAAAAAAATATAAAAAAAATGGTAAGAGTTAAAGAATATTTAAAATCAAAAGGAAAGGATATTATTTTTGTTATTGCACCAGGAAAAGCATCATTTTTTCCTGAATATATACCAGAGAAATACAATAAATTAGACAAGAAAAAAACTAATTACGAAGCTTATCTCGATGCTTTCAAAAAAAACAACATTAATTACATCGATTTTAGGGAGTGGTTTTTAGCAAATAAAGAAAAGAGTAAATATCCATTATATCCAAAATGTGGTATTCATTGGAGTAAATATGGAGAATATTTGGCTGCAGATTCCTTAATAAAATACATTGAGAAGTTAAGAAACATTGATTTACCAGAATTAGTATTAGATTCATTGGTGATAAGTAAAAAAAGTCTTTTTGAAGATTCTGATATTGAATATGGAATGAATTTAATGTTTGAAATACCAACATTTTCCATGGCTTATCCTTATACCCGTATAATAGAAAATAAAAATAATATTAAAACATTAGTTGTTGGAGATAGTTATTATTGGGGATTATATAATAGAGGACTGTCCCAAAAAATATTTGATAAAGGGGAATTTTGGTATTATAATAAAGAAATTTTTTCAAGTTTAATAGAAGGTTCAACCTATATTGAAAAAATAGATTTAAAGAAAACGGTTGAAGAAAATGATTTATTTATTATGTTTTTTTCTGAAATGAACTTAATTAATTTTGATTATGGTTTTAGCAATTTATTGTATATTCATTTATTTACTAGTGGGGATGAAAAGCAAAAAAATAGATTCGAATTTTATATTGAAAGTATTAAAAACTCACCTGAGTGGATGCAACAAATTAAAAAACAAGCTGAAGAATTGAAAATGCCTTTGGAAGAAGTGATAAGAGAAAATGCAATTTTTATGGTTAATAAAGAAAAAGATGTTTAATGGTAATCCTTTTCAATCAACATTGTGCTAAAGATAATCCGCTAGCTGTTATAGTAGATTTTTCTTGATAATCTTCATAATCAGTATTAATGTCCCATAAATTATGATTGGTATTATTTACAATATTTTCTGCGGCTAAATATCCCATTAAAATAGAATGGTCTTGGTTGTTGTATTTAAAAGCACCATAACGTCCTATAACGCTTAAGTTTTTTATTGTATTTAAGTAATCTTCAATTGGCTTTAATCGTTCTTTATATCCGATTGAATAAACGGGATAGCAACTTTTTATTCTATGAACATAACCTTCAGAAATAGTTTCGTTTTTGATTAAACCTGTAATTCGTAATTCTTTTTTTGCTCGTTCAATTAAGGTTTCGTCAGCTTCTTTCCACAAATAATCTTCATCATAACACCAGTATTCCAACACCACAATAGTTTCCTTTTGGTTGCAATTAATTTCAGAAACCCAATTACTAAAATTAGTAATTCTACCTGTTAGCACATCAGTAGAATGAATGTATAACCAGTTGTCAGGAAACAAATGCTGGCCATCAACTTTTAGATACACTAAAATGGTATTTCTAAATTTTAAAGAAAAAGCTAATTGTTTAATGTTATCTGGCACTTCAGGAAGACGAGTAACCATTTGTGTTAAAGGCATTGAAGAAACAATATGGTCGTACGATTCAGTTTTTCCATTTTCTAATTCTATACTTGTTGCAATATTGTTTTCTGTAATTACTCT
>CAYHWX010000024.1:0-18860 GCA_964360245.1 uncultured Vicingus sp. | reverse complement strand
GCTTAAATAATGTCTTTTTCTTAAATAATGTCTTTTTCTGTAATTACTCTTTTAACAGAGGTATTTAAATGTACAGTTCCACTATTTTCTGACACATATTTTGCCATTCGTTCGTAAACCATTCCTGTGCCATGTATTGGGTAGGCAAATTGGTCAACTAATGTTTTGTGTTTATTGTTTTTGTTGGATTTAAACGCACCAATTACAGCTTCCCAAAGTGATAGCTTTTTAATACGTTGAGCAGCAAAATCAGCATCTAATTCTTTACAGGAAATTCCCCACAATTTTTCGGAATACGTTTTAAAGAAAATAGAAAAAAGTTGATATCCAAAACGATTAGTCACCCAATTTTCAAAAGTTCCATCTAATTTTGTTGGTGAAATTTTTTCTTTAAAAAATGAAAATAAACAAACAGCAGCGGCACCAATACCCAATTTAAAAAGTGCATCAAAAGGTTTTAATGGGTAGTAGTAAAATTTATTTTTATAATAGATTCGTGTTAAACGATCAACCATTTTATAGTCTTTACCTACAACTTCTAACCATAATTTGTTGATACGAGTATCATTGCTAAAAAATCGGTGTGGACCTAAATCAATGTGTTGATTCCATAAATCTATGGTTTTTGCCATACCACCAACTTGGCTTGATGTTTCGTATAAATCTACTTTTACGCCCATTTTGGCTAATTGATAAGCGGCAGTTACACCAGCTGGTCCAGCTCCAATTATAGCGACTTTTTTATTATCCATTCTATTTTACTTTTCAATGCACAAATATAGCAAAGCTCTTTAACTTTAAATATTTAGATTTGTATCATAATACTTGTTTATGAGAGCGTTTTTAATAGCCATTACTATAGTTTTACTTTTCTCTAATCAAACTCAAGCTGAAGTAACCACTAATAAACAAAAAATAGTAGAGTACTATATTAAGTTAATTAGAAACGATACTTCATGGCTTAAGTTAGTTGAACAAAAAGCAATTAAGCAAAATCTTTCAGTAGAAAAAGCTATACATAACGATGCTGAATTTATGTATTCAAAGAATCCAAGGTTAGATGTTCCATTAGAAAAACCAAAAGAACCTATTTTTACTTGTTTTGGGTCATTACAACTAGCCCCACTTTCTATAGGAATTTTGTTTGCCTTGTTGAGTATGTTTTTTTTCTTTAAATTAAACATGGAGAAAACAAGCATAGTATTGTTGATGTTTTCAGGTTTATCTGTTCGGTTGTTTATGGTGTTGCTAAACGGATACATTAATGAGTGGGATGAAGTAGTTCATGCTTTGGTTGCAAAAAATATGATGGAAAATCCTTTTCATCCTATGCTTTTCAAGAATCCTATTTTTCCATTAGATGAATTTAATTGGTCACAAGGGCATATTTGGCTACACAAACAACCCTTGTTTTTGTGGCAAATGGCATTATCAATGAAAATTTTTGGTGTAAGTATTTTTTCAATTAGGTTTCCTAGTATTATAATGACCAGTATCTTAATCTATTTCATTTATAGAATAGGGAGACTATCCTTTAACCAACAAGTAGGTTATATTGCCGCTTTATTATCAGTTTTCTCATTTTATATTATGGAGCTAATTGTTGGTGGAGTATTTACCGACCACAACGATATTGCGTTTCTCTTTTATGTGTGTGCAAGTTTTTGGGCTTGGGTCGAATATGAGAAAGCGACGGGTAGGAAAAAATTAATATTCTTAATTTTAATTGGAATTTTCTCAGGCTGTGCAGTTTTAGTAAAATGGTTAGTTGGTCTTTTGGTTTATGCAGGTTGGGGAATGTCTATTATTTTATATAATGAACGGCGGAAACAATTAAAAAATTACTTACATATTGGAATTAGTTTGACAATAACATTGATAGTCTTTTTGCCTTGGCAAATCTATATTTTAGGAACTTTTCCTACTCTGAGTACATTTGAATATCTTCATAATTCAAAACATTTTTTTGAAGTTTTGGAGGGACATTCAGGGGGTGTTTGGTATCATTTTTCAATGATAAACGAATTGTATGGGTTTAACCCTTTTTATTTATTGATAGTTTTTATTTGTTTTTTAGTAGTTACAAAAAATTCTCCTATAAAAACAGCAATAATAACGAATGTGTCTATTATTTACTTGTTCTTTACAATAGCAGCAACCAAAATGCCCTCATTTACTTTCGTGGTTTCGTTTTTAATTTTTATTATGATTGGAGTAGTTATCAGTACGCTTTTCGAATTAATAGAGGAGAAAAACAGGATTAAAAACAACAACCTAAAAATACTTGCTAAAGTTTCATTTCTAGTAATATTAATAATTCCTATGTTTAATTTAAAAAAAATTGAAGAAAGAAATGTGAGGTGGTCATATTTAAAACTAGAAGACTATTATTTTTACAAGAAACAAAATAATCAAAAAGTTATTACATCGTTAAAAAAAACTTATAGTAATCTTAATGAGTATGTTGTGTTTAACTGTTTAGGACTTGATAATCTGTCATTGATGGTTTTTAATGATGTAGTATCTGCTTATTCATTTATACCTAGTTATAAAGAATATTTAAAGCTAAAACAATCTAAGTATAAAATACTTGTGTTAGATAATGGTAAATTACCCGATTACCTACTTATGGATAATGAGGTAATAAAGCATAAGAGTAATTATATGTGGTAAAATTTATTTTACACAAAAATGAAATTGAGAAAAAAGTAGTTTAGGCGTTATAACCTCTTAATGTTCAACAATAAAACAATCAAATTATTCTATTGATTAGCTTTAAATAAAGCACAACCACTTCCTTGATATACTTTTTTAAACTTGAGTAACACATTTTCTTGAACACAAGCATCTTCGTTGCCGTATGAATTTCCTAAAACAAAAACATAATCAATATTTTTAATGGAGTTTTGAGGTGAGCTTTTCCACCATAAACATTTAGTTTCTTCAAATATCTTGCCTGCTAATAGCATGTTTGGGTATTTTTCCTCATTCCATAATAGTGGAAAATATCCTTTTGTAGCTTCGTAATTTTCTAAAATAACCATAGGCTTGTCTGCTCCTAAATAGTTTGAAAAATGACCCATTAGCCAATGATTGGAATAATTTAAAGACAATACAGTGCTATTAGGTTCAATAAATTCTGCTGCTTGATAACAATCTTGAGCTTGTTTATCCAAATCTTTTATTACGGAAGCATAATAAATATTTAATTGAAAGTGCATAAATAAAACTATAACCAAAGAAAGAATACTAAACCATTTTGAAATATTTTGTGTTGAAATCCAAAGAATTAATAGAATAAAAAAAACCAAACCTAATCTAATTGAAAAAAAGCCACCCGAATTATCAGAATCGGGCATAATAAAATATAAAGCTAGAACTAATCCGAAGCAAAGTAGCCAAAAATCAATTGCAGTAATAATACTTTTCCACCATACTTTATGCGAGTCGTTGGGTGAGTGTAACGACTTAAAAAAATTGTCAGCTTTAAGATAAATAGCAATAATAAATAAGGAAGATAAAATATAAAATATTTTGGTGGTAAAAGCTTCTTCCAAAGGAGGGTTGTATGCAATAATTGGTCGAATATTTTTAATCCAAGCAATCAACTCTTCGGTGGCAATGTAATTTTTGACTTCTAAAACAGGTCTAGAAATAACGTAAAATACAAAAAGTACTAAAGGAATAAATGAACAGATTAAAATAGTGGTTCCTTTTTTAATAATAACAGAAAAAAATGATTTAAAAGATATATTATTTTCAATTTTTTCAAAAAACGAAGTTGTTAAAACATGTAAACCCAAAGAAAATAATAACAAAGCAAACATGAAAATGTGCGAGAAATAAGTTGCTATCATCAATAAAAAAAGAAAAATGTATGATTTTATTGTGAATGGCTTGTTGGATTGTTTTATCCAATAAGTTAGAGTCAATAAGAAAAAAATAATAGCTAACGAAAAATTATAAAACCCCAATAGGAATACCGAAGAATATGTAAATGGAAAAATTAGATAGCTATAAATAATGTTTTCTGGAGAAATTGTTTTAATCAATGCTCTAAAAGCTAATGGAAACCCTATAAAATAAATTAACAAGAGTGCTTTTTCGGCAAGAAAGGAAGGTAAAAATAATTTAAAAAAAAGTAGAATAAAATGCCCCATCCAATTTGGAACGGGTTCAGGATTAAAAATAAAATAGTCTTTTAAAATTGTATTGGAGTTAAAAAGAAGTTCTTTAATTAAAGTAACATTATTTAAGTGAGAGCCCCCATCCATTGTTGGAAAAAATTTTCCTGAAAAGACAGGAATGAGATTTAAACCAATAACTATCAAAAAAATAATTTTCTCTGTTGTGGCGTATTTATTCTGTTTTGACATAATTTTTTTTATTCAATTTCAACCTCTAATATTTCACCTACAATTTCTTTTGCAGGATAAGGGATAAAATTTTGATTAAAAGGAGCTTCTGGCCACCAATTTTCCAAATGCCATTCCTGAGTTACAATTAACAACATTTGATTGTTTGGAATAGCACTATAAGCAGAGTTAACATACCCAATTTCTCTCATGTTGTCTTTTTCAGGACCAATTCTCCAAATAATTTCCTCAGGCTTCCATTCAATTTCAAACCAATAATAGGGACCATTAAATAGCTCATCATTAAATTCTGCATATTTACCAGTAACGGCATGATACCAGGTATCCCAACGATGAAGTTGGTAGGAGTTGTTGTTGTGGGTAATATCAAAAACACCCCTATTAAAATTTTTAGGGTCTTGACAAGCTAAATCCCAATTGGTGTAGGTTACCATTACTTTATTGGAATCTGAAATGGGGTCTTTTGGCTTTTTTGAAGCATCTCCGCCATAAGATGAAAGAGGCCAATTTCTGGATGCTTTTACAATTTCAATGTCAATTTCTGAATAAACATCATCTGGCGTATGAGTTATTTCTCCAGAACCACTGTAAGATTTGGAAACATATCCACCATTTGTAGTGCAGATTCTTCTTTTGTTCCAAGAGCCTTGTTGGTAAATTAACCAAACAGCATTGGTCAAACCATTCCACAAATTATCTTTATTTAAAAGTGGAGGAAGCTTTGCTTTTACACGGTATTTACCATAAGTAAAACCATGTCGAGTTATTATTCCAACATTTTCTTTTTTCCATTCGCCGACTTTTGTGGCAGAGTTGATTAATTTAACGCTTTTTTTGGTAGCATTTACTTTCACATTTTTACAAGGACAATTAGGGATTTCAATGTTTGATGTGATAAAATTATGGCTTTTACTGAAGTTGTTGTAATAATCTTTTTTAGTGTATTCCCCACCATGAACATCTGCTACAATGGGTATATTTTTAAGCTTATGATTCGCATTAAAAGAGCTAACAAATTGGTCAAAATTTGCATTTAATAATTGATGGGTGGAGGAATTGCAGTCGGTGGTAAAATAAGTAGTATCATAAACCCCTCTAGTAAATGATGATTGGTTAATAAAAATTCCATTGGTAAAAGTAGGTTTTGCAATAACTTTTAAAAAATCTTCAGCAAAAAACACTTTTAGATTTTCGGTGCTTGATATTTTTTTAAAGTAGGTAAAAGGATTTACGAATTGATTATTAGTATTTACTAAACCGATGTTCTTTACTTCTTCTGGAATTTTATTGAGAGCATCTAAATTATCTACAACAACTAACATAAAACGATATTCGCCAACCCTAAGATTTCTTTTCCATCGATTATTATCTTCACCCGTTTCTCTTCTTTTATTAATCGTATAAAGGGCATCTATATACAATTGTTTTTCAACAGTAACTTCATTCTTATGAGCTTTTTCGATAATCATATTATACCATTCAGGTATTAGTTTTATGTTTTTTGAAATGGTGTCAATATCTTGTTGTGTAATTGGACCTATTTCACTTGACCCATAAAATCGTTTTTCGTCTCTAGGGTTTCCAACAATTCTAAACTTTGATGTGATGGTGTGAAATTTACCATCCGATACCACACTTTCTGTTTCTTGAAAAGTAACGTTTACATCTTCCCAACTCCCATAAAAATTTTCGTTTGCATAAGCATGGCTTTCATCAAACTTATACGATTCATTTTGGTAGTATATTTTGTAAAAGAATTTTTTAGCTTGTTTTGTATTGTTTTTAATATCAAATTTAAATTCAAAATACCCATCAGTGGTTTGATTTTTAGAGGGGATAACAAAACCTTTTTCAAATGCTTCGTTATAATCTATATCGAGGTGTTTTATATTATCTTTTGAAGTTAAATTAGTTAAAGCGATAATATTTTCTACTTCAAAAGAAGTGATTTTTGAATTACATGAAGTTATTAAAAATACAAGTATTATACTAGCTATAAAAGTTTTCATTTTTACCAAGGTTTTTCAAAAGAGTTTTCATCAAATTCTTTATTGGATGTAATAAAGACAGTGTCTGAATTATTTTTTAATACAAATGGGTCCTTTTTTCCAAACAGTTTTGATAACAAAGCTATTGGAAATAAGAATAAATAAAAAATGGCTGATAGCAAAATATTAGGAACAATTAAACCTAACAACCAAGCTAGTTTGTTCCATAAAAATTCGATGTATTTGCTTAAAAAAGGAGAAAATAAACCAACCAGTCCAACTCCTAACGACAATAATAACATCCATTTAAGTTTAGTAATAATAAATATTACTAAAAAACCAACACAAATCGTTAGCATTGTTTTTACAGGGTTTGATTTTATTTTTTGCATGACTAAAATAAGGTATAAATAAATGGAGCGATAGCACTACTACCACCAAAAACAATTAATAATCCTAAAATTAATAAGATAAGAATTACAGGTGCTAACCAAATTTTTTTTCGTTCTTTTAAAAATAACCAAAGGTCTTTTAGAAAATCCATAGTATTTTATTTTTGTTTTAAGCGTTTAATTAATTCCTCTACAATCATTTTATTGGTGTTTGCATTAGGATGTGGGTCGCCACCCAACGTATGTTCAGTACCATAGTTAATAAATTTTTGTAAATCAAAATACTTAATTCCTTTTTTATCTAAAAGGGATTTAAAATAATCATAATCTTCTTGAGGTAAAAATTCGAATGATGGGTACATAATCACATAAAAGTTGTCGTTTCCAAATTGTTGCGTGTATTTTTCTTTCGATGTTTGAACAATTTTGGCTGTTAATTCATAATGTTTATGTTGAAGTTTTAATGGAAAATTAATTTTAAAATAATTTACAATGCTAGTTTGATAAACCAATTCATAAAACTTTGAAACCCAATAACGCCCATTTTTAAACATTCTATCACGAACCAATTTTCCATCTTTCAAGTAATAATAAGGTGCGTTTGAAAGCCAGCCAATAAAGGTATTCATAGAGCCAATACTTCTGTTAACATGGTCGCCAAAAAACACATAAAATGCTGCTCCATCTTTTTCTTTAACTTGATCTGTTAAGTTTTGAAATTCCATTCGTGCCAACATGTGGTTGGCGCCATAACCCGAATACCCAAAGTTATAAGAATTGTATTCGTTGGTTTGTTGTTGGAAGTCGTAAGGGAATGTTTGATTGTCTTCTAAACCTTCGCCAAAAGCTATGGAACAGCCAAAAAACAAGGCATATTTAGTTCGGTTGGAATCATAATCAGGAGTAACCCTTTTGCAATAATTATCAATAGTAAAATGAACATCATAAACAGTATCATTTTCCTTAATTAACACAGAATGGTAAACACTATCAGCATACGGAACAGTTCCTATATTACTACCAATATGATCTTCAGGTAAATTTGGAACACCAAAATCACGTTTATACTTTTCTGGCGAATCAAGTAGGACAAAACAAACTAACTCTAAGCCCAACACTAAAAATGCTAATAAAAATAAGTTAGAAATAATGTACTTTTTGTAGGTAATAGCAAATAAAAAAAAGGATAGTGATAAAAATAATAAAGAAATTAAATTAAAGTAAGTATAAATAGCTGGTATTGCCCAATCGGTTTTAAAATAATACACCATATAAGTTAGGTGCAATAGAAATCCTACAACAAAAAAGGAGAAACTGATTTTATTTTTTTTAAGAAATTCTTTCATTTTAATTATAAAACTCATTTTTTAATAGTTAATCCATTTTAAATTTAATTCTCCATTTTTCTCGATTCTCATGGTCTAATTGTTCTATTTTAGCATATACAAAATTATTGATGACTAAATAATCCATTTCTGTACTCATAAAGCAACGAAACGCATCATGAGGTGTATTAACAATAGGCTCTCCTCTCACATTAAAACTGGTATTTACAACCAATCCATAACCCGTTTTTTGTTTAAATGCATTAATCAATTCCCAATATCTTGGGTTAGTTTCTTTGTGAACGGTTTGAATTCGAGCTGAAAAATCTAAGTGCGTAATAGATTGTAAATCGCTTCGTTGAAGGTATAATCTGTCCCACAAATCTAAATCAAAAAAATTGTTAGGGAGTTTTTTTCTTCGACTTTCCTTAACAGGAGAAACCATCAACATGTAAGGAGAATCAGTATCTAAATCAAAATATTCGTTCACATCTTCGGCTAAAACCGAAGGAGCAAATGGCCTGAAACCTTCCCGGTATTTAATTTTTAGGTTTAATTTCTTTTGCATTTCAGGATTTCTAGCATCACCTAAAATACTTCGATTTCCAAGTGCTCTTGGACCAAATTCCATTCTACCTTGAAACCAACCTATCACATTTCCGTCGGCAATTTTTTCAGCAATATGGCTGGTTAAATCACTAAAATTTTCATAAAGTTTAAAATTGGCTTTAACCCGTTTGTTCATTGAATTGATTTCTTTTTCAGAAAAATCTGGACCTAAGTAAGAGCCTTGCATCAAGTCAAATTTTTCGGGCAATACTCGTTCTTCTTTAAAGTACATAAAACTAACAGCTAAAGCGGCACCTAAAGCCCCTCCAGCATCTCCAGCAGCAGGTTGAATGTAAATATTTTTGAAAATATTTTCTCTTAATAATTTTCCATTGGCAACACAATTTAACGCCACACCACCAGCCATGCACAAATTTTCTGAACCTGTAATTTTTTTGGCTTCTATTGCTAATTTAATTACTATTTCTTCGGTTACCATTTGTATGGCTAAAGCTAAATTACAGTGTTTTTGTTCTAGTTCTGCTTCAGGTTCTCTTCTCGAAAAACCAAAAATAGTTTCCCATTTTTTGTCTTTGGTCATTCGTAAACCAGTCGCATAATTAAAATAAGATTGGTCTAACCAAATAGAGCCATCAGTTTTAATGTCAACTAAGTATTTTTTTATTAGTTCAACAAATTTAGATGTTTCCTCGCTTATTGGATTTCCATAAGGAGCTAAGCCCATTAATTTATATTCTCCAGAATTTACTGTAAAGCCAAGATAATACGTAAAAGCACTATACAATAATCCAACGGAATGAGGGAAATTTAGTTCTTTAATTATTTTAATGTTGTTGCCTTCTCCAAGACCAATAGAAGCAGTACACCATTCACCAACTCCGTCAATGGTAATTATCGCTGAGTGATTGAATATTGAAGGAAAATAAGCGCTTGCTGCATGAGATAAATGATGTTCAGGAAATAAAATTTTCACCTTCTTTTTATCATAAACACCTACTTCCTTTAGTCCGTCGAAAATTAATTTTTTCAAAAATAGTTTTTCGTTTAACCAAACTGGCATTGCTTTTAAAAATGAAATCAATCCTTTTGGAGCAAAGGCATAATAGGTTTCTAATAAACGTTCAAACTTTAAAAGTGGTTTATCGTAAAATACGATAGCGTCAAGTTCGTCTATTTCTAATCCAGCTTCTTCCAAGCAATATTTTATAGCGTTAGTCGGGAAATCAGGCGTATGCTTATCTCTTGTAAATCGTTCTTCTTGTGCAGCTGCAATAATTTTTCCATCAACAACAAGTGCAGCTGCTGAATCATGATAAAATGCGGAAATGCCAAGTATTTTCACTTCAATATAATTAATTAAAGGGCTAAATTAATTTAATAATAAATGTTAGGCAATAGCATAATCGAATAAGTAGATAAGAAGGTGTTGTCAAAAAAACTAACCAGCTCATGATTCTTCAGGCTTATTCTTAATGCTCAACAAAAAAATAGTATTAAAGAATACAAAAAAATTAATACCAACTTGTGTTTCTAGTGTGTCTTCGGTTATCATAGACAAAATAATAATGCTAAAAAAAGTAAGGTAGTTGTAATTTTTATATAGGCTGGTTTTAAAAATGGGGTAAAATAGGTAAACTAAAAACCAAACTAATCCTAAAATCCCAAAAGAAACACCATAAGTAAGGTATTGATTATGAGCTCTAAGTCGATGTTGAGGTTCTAAAGCAGAATTGCCTTTTATGTACTGAAGGTCAAAAGCATCTTGCACGTCGCCAGTACCGACGCCCAGAAATAAATTATTTTTAATGATTTTAATAGCAGTTTTACAGTATTCCCAACGCATAAAAACAGAATGTCCGTTGCTATTTCTACCATTTTTATAAGAGTCGTATTCCCAAATAATTTGATGCAAACGAACACTAAAACCATTCATTTTTAGGTATTTGTAATTTGATATACCATTTTCTATTGCTTTAACTTCTTCGTTGCTTAGCTTGTTGATTGCTATTTTGTCTTTCCGTTGTCCTTTAGAAGTTACAAATCGAATGAGTGTGTTTTTAATATCTTGGTTTTTTAAATCTTTTCCGTTAAAATCAAATTTACTTCTGGTGTTCCATGCAGTAGCAAATTCATCTAAGGCGATATTTTTTTCTACAAAATATCCATTTTCTTTATATGTACTATTAATTGTTTTAGCATTTTTAAGGTAAGGATTTCCTTCCTTTGTAAAGGGAATTTCTTTTAGTTGTTCGACCTTGTTGCAGGAGTAGAAATTGTTTATTGCACTTTTAATAACAACATACAAACTAATGGTTGAGACAGCAAAAAAGGATAGAAATAGAAATTTTAAGCGGTTGTGTTTAGCGGTAAAGCCAAAAACTAACAATAAAATAGTGATAGTCAGAAATAAAACAATTGTGCCAGAAAATAAATTGAAAAGAAATAATGAAAACAATAACCAACCAGCACTACAAAACCAAAATAGTCGTGATTTAATCGAAGAGGACTTAACTAAATAATAGCCCGAAAAAAATAGTGCTAATGCTATTTCTAATCCAAATCTAATATGAGAGTTAAATCGAGAAAGTTCTCTATCATCAACTATTGCAATATGAAGTCCACCCAAGTAAATAAATAGTGACCAAAAAGTAGCTGCCAAAACTCCTACGATGTAAATTTTTAATACTAACGCCAATTCTTTTTGTGAAAGAGGGGTTAGTCCTGATAAAAAAAATGGGAAAAAAAACAAAGGTATTTTTCTTCTTACATCATCAATGGCAAAATCAAAATTAGTGGTATAAATTAATCCTAAAAGAGTAAGGACGTAGATGGAACTAAGCAATAATGCTATTTTATTAGTAAAAAAAGCTTTAAACTTTAGTAGCACATCTCCATCAATTAGCCAAATTATAAATAAGCCAAATAAACCTAATGCTATTAGAGGTTTTGATAAAGACAATCCAATGGCAGTGCTTGATAGGCTTAGTAAAAAATAAGTTCTCGTATTGGTAAACAACGTTTTCATTTTAGTTCTGAGTACTTGGAATTACTTTTTAGCAACTAAAGGATTTTTATTTAAATTTTTAGATAATGTCCTATTTTTAAAAATATCACAAGCAGCATATATTGCTTGTCGGAAAGAATTTTCTGAAGCTTTATTTTTCCCAGCTATTTCATAAGCAACACCATGGTCTGGAGAAGTTCTAATAACAGAAAGTCCTGCGGTAAAATTAATGCCATCGCCAAATGACAATGCTTTAAATGGAATTAATCCTTGGTCGTGGTACATAGCTAAAATAGCATCAAACTTTTTATAATTTCCTGAACCAAAAAAACCATCAGCAGCATAAGGTCCAAAAGCATTAACGCCAACACTTTTAGCATTATTAATAGCAGGAATTATAATGGTTTCTTCTTCTTTTCCTATCAGACCAGTATCTCCGGCATGAGGATTAAGTCCTAAAACAGCTATTTTAGGTCCAACAATGCAAAAATCTTGAATTAATGAACGGTTTAATATTTTTAGCTTAGAAAAAATAACATCAGCTGAAAGTTTATTAGCAACCGAACTGATAGGAATGTGATTGGTGGCAACTCCAATTTTAATATTTTCATTAACCATCAACATGATAGAGTCTCCTTTAAATTTATTGGCAAAATATTCCGTATGTCCAGGAAAATTAAATTCATCAGATTGAATATTGTCTTTGTTAATTGGAGCGGTAACTATGGCGTCAATTAAACCTTTTTCCAAGTCGTTGGTTGCAGCAACAATTGATGCTAAAGCATATTTTCCACCTTCCTTAGTCGATTCGCCTAACGACATATTTACATCTTCTTCCCAACATTCAATAAGATTAGGTTTTTTAGAAGAAGCTTCTTTAATATTTTTAATTTTGTTAAAACTAAAATCGTGTTGTTCTAACATTTTTCTGTGATAAGAAGCAATTTTAGAAGAACCATAAACTATAGGAGTACATATTTCAATCATTCTAGGATCACAAAAAGTTTTAATAATAACCTCCATCCCAATACCATTGATGTCGCCAATCGTTATGCCTATTCTAATTTTATCGTGTGTTTGGTTTGACATTTTAATAATTTTTTAAAAAATCATAAAACAATCTAACACCAACGCCAGTTCCTCCTTGGGGGATATAGTTATTTTGTTTTTTCAAAAAAGCAGGTCCGGCAATATCAAGATGAATGTATGGGTAATCTGTAAAATGTTCTAAAAATTTTCCTGCGGTAATTGCTCCACCCATTCCATTTCCTAAATTGGTTAAATCTGCTATACTAGATTTTAATTGTTCTTTGTATTCGTCCCAAAATGGGAACTCAACAATTCGTTCATAAACATTATTACCACTAGCTTTTAATTTGTTCATGGTTTTTTCATCAACATTTCCCATGGCTACAATTCCATAATGACCAATTGCTGCAGCTGCAGCACCAGTTAATGTAGCAATATCTATCACTAATTCTGGTTCATATTTTTGTGCGTAACTGAGTGCGTCAGCCAAAATCATTCTTCCTTCTGCATCGGTATTTAGCACTTCCACAGTTTTTTTATTATGCATGGTAATAACGTCTCCAGGAGTATATGCGTTTCCGCCTGGGCGATTATCAGTAGCTGGAATTAAACCTATTACATGAACTGGAAGATTGTTTTTTGCAATGGCATAAAACGCTCCAACAACAGCAGCCCCACCACCCATATCACATTTCATATAATCCATTGAGTTTGGAGTGGGTTTTAAGCTTAACCCTCCAGTATCATAAACAACTCCTTTTCCTACTAGGATGATTGGGTTTTTATTTTTTGCATTTTTTGGTTTCCACTCCAGTACCGAAAAAGTTGGAGGCTCAATACTTCCTTTGTTTACAGCCAATAATCCTCCCATTTTTAGAGCTTCTATTTTTGCTTTACCTAAAACTTCAACTTTAAATCCTGCCTCTTTTCCTAGTTTTATTATTTCTTTAGAAAATTGAGTAGCATTTAAAAAAGATTGGGGTTCATTAACTAAATCACGAACATAATTAGTGGCATTTTGTAAATAGATAAGTTCTTCCAAAATTATTTTCGAAACTTTTCCAAGAATATAGATGCTTTTACAAGATTTTTCTTTTTTTTCTGAAATGTATTTTAAAAATTGGTAGTTGGCAGAAACCATTCCTTCAACAAATGGGACAATTATTGAATTATCAGAACAGACAGTAATAGCTGTGACTTTAGCTTTGTTTAATAATGCAATAAGTTTACTCCCAGCAATTCTAGCTTTTTCATCATTTTTGTAATCCTTGCTATTGTCCAAAACAACAACATAAGCAGAATGGCTTAATCTGTTAATTACAATTAATTTATGCTCGGCTTTTATCTCTTTTTTAATATAAGCAAGCTCTTCTTTAGAAAAATAAGTAGTGCTTAATTCTTTTGCAGTATGGATTAAATAGGCAACATTATCGTTTACGCCCAATTTACTTGCTTTTTTTATATCAGTCATCAATTTTGTAGTAATTTTGAAACAGCGAATTTAAGAATAATTACGTATAATTTTCTACACGCATGAAAGTAAGTACCTTATTAAAAAGAGCATTAGATCAAGAATTTTTATCAGCCGAAGAAGGAGCATTTTTGTTTCATCAAGCTCCTATTGCTGAGTTAATGTTTGTTGGCAATGAACTTAAGAAGGGGAAAAAGAAACACAATAAAGTAACTTGGATTATTGATAGAAACTTAAACACCACTAATGTTTGTATTGCCAACTGTAAGTTTTGTAACTTCTATCGAGTTCCCGGGCATAAAGAGGCTTATATTACCACTATGGAGGAATACAAAACAAAAATTGAAGAAACTATAAAATATGGTGGAAATCAATTGTTGTTACAAGGTGGGCATCACCCAGATTTAGGTTTGCAATTTTATGTAGATACTTTTAAGGGCATCAAAAAAATGTTTCCAACCATTAAATTACACTCTTTAGGACCGCCAGAAATTGCACACATTAGCAAGTTAGAGGGAATTTCTCATACAGAGGTATTAAAAAAACTAGTTGAAGCAGGATTAGATTCTTTGCCCGGAGCTGGAGCAGAAATTTTAAACGATAGAGTGAGGCGATTAATTTCTAAAGGAAAATGTTCTGCTAGAGAATGGTTAGATGTGATGAGAGCAGCTCATCAACTAAATATTACGACATCTGCAACAATGATGTTTGGGCATGTGGAAACGATTGCTGAACGATTTGAACATTTGGTTTTATTGAGAAATGTTCAACTTGAAAAACCATCAACTGCGAAAGGATTTTTAGCTTTTATTCCTTGGCCATTTATGGATGATGGAACTTTGTTAAAGAAAGTAAAAGGAATTTCTAACCATGTTACTGCTGACGAATACATTCGGATGATTGCATTAAGTAGAATTATGTTGCAAAATATTGAAAACATTCAAGCATCTTGGTTAACTGTTGGAGAAAAAACAGCACAAATTTGTTTACATGCTGGAGCCAACGATTTTGGTTCCATTATGATTGAAGAAAATGTTGTTTCGGCTGCAGGAGCTCCTCATCGTTTTACTTCAAGCGGCATACAACAATCAATCAGAGAGGCAGGTTTTGAGCCTCAATTACGAACACAAGAGTATGAAGATAGACTCTTGCCAAAAAATACTGAACAACAAGTAATTAATTATTAAAGAAAATATAAAAGGTCAGGAGATTACAAAAAACACGCAACCTGTTCAACTCCTAAAATAAAAAGATGTAACTTTATAAGTTCAATTATGCTGAAAAAGTTATTATACCTACTATTTATTTTGCTTTCTGCAAAAGCTTTTGCCACTCATAATAGAGCTGGCGAAATTACCTACACTCATATTTCTGGATTAACTTATGAAATTACAGTTGTAACTTACACTAGAGATTCCAGCCCTGCAGATAGGCCTAAGTTAGAAATTCGCTGGGGAGATAGTAGCCCTTTGGATTCTATTGATAGAATAAATGATGTTTTTTTAGGAAACGACATTAAAATGAATGTTTATGTGAAACAGCACACCTATCCTGGCGCAAGTCCTTCCCCATATATTATAAGTGTGGAAGACCCCAACAGAAATGCTGATATACAAAACATACCTAACTCTGTTAATGTAGTTTTTTACATACAAACAGAGTTGTACATTAGTCCTTTTATTCAGGCTAATAATTCGCCAATATTATTAAATCCTCCAATTGACAATGCGTGTGTAGGCTCCATATATGTTCATAATCCTGGGGCTGTTGATGCTGATGGAGATAGTTTGTATTATACCCTTAGTCAAAGTTTAAAAGAAGGAGGGCAACCTATTGCTAATTACCAATTTCCGCAAGCATCTAACTTTATTACCATAGATAATATTACTGGAGATTTAGTATGGGATTCGCCAATGTTTATAGGAGAATATAATGTTGCTATATTAATAGAAGAATTTAGATATGGATTTAAGATTGGAAGTATTTTAAGAGATATGCAAATTACAGTTGTTGCTGGATGTAATCCACCACCAAATATAACAGGCGTTACAGACACTTGTGTGATTGCTGGAGACATTATAGATGTTTATTATCCTACAACTGGAAGTTATCCTGTTACGCTTACCGCAACAGGCATGCCTTTTATAATAAGCAATCCAGCATTTTTTCAACAAACAACTTTACCAGCAACAGTAACCAGTGGCCATTTTTATTGGGAAACAGCATGTAACCATGTAAGATTAAACCCCTATTTTATTTCTATTAAAGGAATTGATGACGGGCAATATCATTTAGCAGATTTTCATACCACTTCTATTTTGATAATAGGACCGAAACCAGAAAATGTTATTGCCAACGTTCAAAACAATGCCATCAATTTAATTTGGGACAAAACACCTTGTGGACAAGTAAAAAATTACCAAATATATCGAAAGTTAGGGCCATCAGGATGGACTCCTGGGCAATGTGAAACAGGCGTTCCTGCATCAACTGGATTTCAGTTAATTGCTACAACTAGTTCTAAAAATGACACCACTTATGAAGATAATAATTATGGTTTGGGATTAATCCCAGGGGAAGATTATTGTTATCGAATTGTTGCTGCTTATCCTGATGGAGCAAAAAGTATAGCATCTGATGAGGTTTGTGCTCAATTGATAAAAGATGTGCCAATTATTACCAACGTTAGTGTAAATACAACATCGCCAATAACAGGGTCTATTTATCTAGCTTGGTCAAAACCAACAGAACATGACACTATTCAATATCCAGGACCTTATCGTTATTTAATTTATAGAGGACAACAAACCTCTCCTACTATGATTTTAATTGATTCAACAGCCACTATAAACGACACCACTTTTACCGATACTTTGTTAAACACTTTAGATTTCCAATATTTTTATCGAGTGGATATTTATAACCTTACTGCTGGAGCAAGAGATTTAATGGGAAAATCAACCATCGCTTCTTCGATATATTTAAATTTAGTGCCTTCAGACAATCAGCTTACATTGGTTTGGAATGAGGCTGTGCCTTGGACAAATACACAGCATGTTATCTATCGTCAACATCCTATTACTTTAAATTTTGATTCGATTAATATTACAACAAACAACACTTATGTAGATGTTGATTTAGTTAATCTTACTACTTATTGTTATCAAGTTAAAAGTATTGGTGGTTATACTTCTTCAGGAACAATAGACCCAATCATCAACTATTCTCAAGAAGCGTGTGCACAGCCAATTGACAATGTTACTCCTTGTCCACCAACATTATGTGTTGAGGTTGATTGTAGTAAACAACAAAATACGTTGCATTGGATAAACCAAAATCTTGGTTGTGCGGACGATGTATTACAGTTTAATATTTATAAAAAAGATTCCATTAATGGTGAGTATATTTTAATTGCGAATATTCCTAATGGAACAGATTCTGCTTATATCCATGATAATATATTATCAATTGTTGGATGTTATGTGATTACTGGAATAGACTCTGTTGGCAATGAAAGTAGTTATAGCGACTCAGTTTGTGTAGATAATCCAAATGGAGCCTGCGAAGGAAACAATGGTTGTGTTTATGTCGCAGACGAAACTGTTACTTCGGAAGCGTGTTATCTCTATCGATTACCCAATGTATTTACTCCCGGAACCGACAATCACAACGATTTAATTACGCCATTCCCATATCGTTTTGTAGAAACTGTAAACATGCAAATATTTAACCGATGGGGAAAATTAGTTTACCAAACAACTGACCCCGAAATTTTGTGGGATGGCACCAACCAAGAAAACAAAAAACAGTGTACTGATGGAACTTATTTTTATGTTTGCACTGTAAATGAAATTTGTTTAGACGGAGTGAAACCTAGAGTTTTAAAAGGATTTATTACGTTAATTAGAAATAAGGACGCTTCAAAACCATAAAAATGTTTACAGGAATAATAGAAGGATTAGGAGAAATTGTAGTGATTAGAAAGGAAGGTGAAAATGTTCATTTCTCAATAAAAAGTTCATTTTTCAACGAATTAAGAGTTGATCAAAGTTTGGCACACAACGGAGTTTGTTTAACAATTGTTGAAAAAAAAGATAACATTTATACGGTTACAGCAATTAAAGAAACATTGGAAAAATCTAGTTTGGGAACTCTTCAGGTTGGAAGTAAAGTAAATTTAGAAAGAGCGATGTTGGCTAACGGAAGGTTTGATGGACATGTGGTACAAGGTCATGTTGACCAAACCGCATTTTGTACATCCGTTACCGAAGAAGATGGAAGTTGGATGTACACTTTTAAATACGAACCTAATTACCATAACATTACGGTTGAAAAAGGCTCCATAACAGTTAACGGAGTAAGTTTAACCGTGGTCAACTCAAAAGAAAATCAATTCTCAGTATGTATTATCCCTTTTACTAAGGAACATACAACATTTAACACCTTAACAAAAGGAGATAAAGTTAATTTAGAGTTTGATATTATTGGCAAGTACGTAGCTAGGCTGTTACAAAAATAATTACAAGAAAGCTCTAAAAACAATATTTTTAGAAATCATCTCCGCAGCTTGATATTTTAAATTTTCTTTGCTGCATTTTTCATGCAGCATTAGAAAACTTTAATGGCATAGCGGTAAATTTACTAAATCCGTTTTTCTATAACGCTGTGCCATTAAGATTTTTACTCCGTCGGCTGACGGATTAAA